>NZ_JBFBAO010000113.1:0-17415 GCF_040682255.1 Micromonospora sp. NPDC051296
AGCAGTACGTCAGCGCGGTCGGCGCCCTTCTGCGGCCCGAAGACGTTGCTCGCCCCATGCAGCCCGAGCAGCGGGTTGTCGACATCGGTGGCGGCGACCAGCCGCGCCTCGCGTAGCCGGGGCGCGCCGTCGAGGCCCGCCACGGCGGCCAGCGCGGCACCGCCGTACGGCAGGGCCAGCCCGGTGTCGTCCAGCGGGACGGCGCCCAGCGCGGTGAGCATTCCGGCGCCACCGTCGTTGGTCGCCGAGCCGCCCAGCCCGACGATCACCGTGCGGGCGCCGGCCTCGACCGCGGCGACGATCAGCAGCCCCAATCCGTACGAGGTGGTGGCCCTGGGATTGCGCTCGGCGGGGTCGAGCAGGTGCAGCCCGCACGCCTGCGCGCTCTCCAGCCAGGCGGTCGCACCGCCGTCGGTGAGCAGCATCTCACCGTCGGCCGGGCGGCCCAGCGGGTCGACCGTCGGCACCGGCACCCGCCGCCCGGGCAGCGCCTCGGCGAGCACGTCGAGGAACCCGGGCCCGCCGTCGGCCAACGGCCTGACCAGCAGGTCGTCGCCGGGCGCGACCTCCCGCCAGCCGTCGGCCACCGCGGCGGCGACCTCGGGGGCCGGCAGCGTGCCGGCGAACTTGTCCGGGCAGAGCAGTACGCGCATGCCTGGCAGTGTGGCAGCCCACACCGGCAGGGGCGGTGCGGCGGTCCCGCTGTGGGACCATGGAGTGCGTGACGTCGACCTGGGTTGAGCCCTCCAACACCGCCACTGCGCTGCTGCTTCTCGGCCGCGGCAGCGACCCCGCCACCGAACGTGGCGTGGAGTGTCCGGGTGACCTGCCGGCACCGAGCGACCCCGACCTGGTGGCCCGGGCGACCGCGGCGAAGGCCGCGCTGGGTGACAAGGTCTTCGTGCTGGGCCACCACTACCAGCGCGACGAGGTGATCCAGTTCGCCGACGTGACCGGCGACTCGTTCAAGCTGGCCCGCGAGGCCGCCGCCCGGCCGGGCGCGGAGTACATCGTCTTCTGCGGCGTGCACTTCATGGCCGAGAGCGCCGACATCCTCACCTCCGACGCGCAGAAGGTCGTCCTGCCCGACCTGGCGGCCGGCTGCTCGATGGCGGACATGGCGGTGCTGTCGCAGGTCCAGAACGCCTGGGACGTGCTCACCGAGCTGGGCATCGCCGACCAGACCGTCCCGGTGACCTACATGAACTCCTCGGCGGACATCAAGGGCTTCGTCGGCCGCAACGGCGGTGTGGTGTGCACCTCGTCGAACGCGAAGCGGGCCCTGGAGTGGGCGTACCAGCAGGGTGAGAAGGTGCTCTTCCTGCCCGACCAGCACCTGGGTCGCAACACGGCGGTGCTGGAGATGGGTTTCTCGCTGGACGACTGCGTGCTCTACGACCCGCACAAGCCGGGCGGCGGGCTAACGCCGGAGCAGCTGCGCGACGCGCGGATGATCCTCTGGCGCGGGCACTGCTCGGTGCACGGCCGGTTCACGCTGGACAGCGTGAACGACGTTCGCGAGCGGGTGCCCGGGGTGAACGTGCTGGTGCACCCCGAGTGCCGGCACGAGGTGGTCAACGCCGCCGACCAGGTGGGCTCGACCGAGTACATCATCCGCACCATCGAGGCGGCGCCGGCCGGCTCCGCGTGGGCGGTCGGCACCGAGCTGAACCTGGTCCGCCGGCTCGCGCTGGCCCACCCGGACAAGCAGATCATGTTCCTGGACCGGGCCGTCTGCTACTGCTCGACGATGAACCGCATCGACCTGCCGCACCTCGTGTGGGCGCTGGAGGAACTGGTCGCCGGCCGCGTGGTCAACCAGATCACCGTCGACGCCGACACCGCGCACCACGCCCGGGTGGCGCTGGATCAGATGCTCGCGCTGCCCGGCGCGTGACCGGCGGAGCCATTACCCTCGGTAACACCCCTGGTACACGAAAGTGCCGGATCACCGATAAATGCCCTCCAAGGCGGTGTGACCGGATCCATTCTCATCACGGAGGGCTATGCTGCCGGGCGACGACACACGCGGGCGCGGGCGTTTGGACGCGACCGCTTTCCGGGTAGCGACCCGTGGTGTCCCTACATCCGAACGGCAGCACGCACGCGCTGGAGGTTGCGTTGACCGACGACGTCCTGGTCGTACACGGAGGCACCCCGCTGCAAGGGCGGATCCGCGTGCGCGGCGCGAAGAATCTGGTCTCCAAGGCGATGGTCGCCGCGCTGCTGGGCGACAGCCCGAGTCGGTTGTTCGACGTACCGAAGATCCGTGACGTCGAGGTGGTCCGCGGACTGCTCGGGCTGCACGGTGTCAAGGTCACCGACGGCGACGAGGACGGCGAGCTGGTCTTCGACCCGGCGAACGTGGAGAGCGCCAGCACCGACCAGATCAACGTGCACGCCGGCTCCAGCCGGATTCCGATCCTGTTCTGCGGGCCGCTGCTGCACCGCCTCGGGCACGCCTTCATCCCGGACCTCGGCGGCTGCCACATCGGGCCGCGGCCGATCGACTTCCACCTGCAGGCCCTGCGGGAGTTCGGCGCCACGGTCGACAAGACCCCCGAGGGGCTGCACCTGTCCGCGCCGAACGGCCTGCACGGCACCAAGTTCGCGCTGCCCTACCCCAGCGTGGGCGCGACCGAGCAGGTGCTGCTCACCGCGGTGATGGCCGAGGGCGTCACCGAACTGCGCAACGCCGCCGTGGAGCCGGAGATCATCGACCTGATCTGCATCCTGCAGAAGATGGGCGCGATCATCAAGGTGCACACCGACCGGGTGATCGAGATCCAGGGCGTGCCGAAGCTGCACGGCTACACCCACCGGCCGATCCCGGACCGGATCGAGGCGGCGAGCTGGGCCGCGGCGGCGCTGGCCACCCGCGGCCACGTCGAGGTGCTCGGTGCCGAGCAGGCCGACATGATGACCTTCCTCAACGTCTTCCGATCGGTCGGCGGCGAGTACGAGGTGACCGACGCCCGGCCGCCGAAGCTGGGCCACCCGGGCCAGGAGGGCGGCATCCGGTTCTGGCACCCGGGCGGCGAACTCAACGCCGTGGCCCTGGAGACCGACGTGCACCCGGGCTTCATGACCGACTGGCAGCAGCCACTGGTCGTGGCGCTGACCCAGGCGCGTGGCCTGTCGATCGTCCATGAGACGGTCTACGAGCAGCGGCTGGGCTACACCGAGGCGCTCAACACGATGGGCGCGAACATCCAGGTCTACCGGGACTGCCTGGGCGGCACCCCGTGCCGCTTCGGCCGGCGCAACTTCAAGCACTCGGCGGTGATCGCCGGGCCGAGCAAACTGCACGCCGCCGACCTGGTCATCCCCGATCTGCGGGCCGGCTTCAGCCACCTGATCGCGGCGCTGGCCGCCGAGGGCACCTCCCGGGTGTACGGCGTCGACCTGATCAACCGGGGCTACGAGGACTTCGAGGCCAAGCTCGCCGACCTCGGCGCACACGTCGAGCGGCCGTAATTCCGGCCACAGTCACGCCCACCCGCTCGCGTCCGGTGCACCCGCGATGTGCACCGGGCGCTTGGCGTTGGCTACCCTTGCCGCGTGCCGTCGCTGTTTCGCCGTAAGTCCGCCGACCTCGCCGCCCCTGCCACCGACCCGGTGACCCCGCAGGAGGAGGAGGCCGATGCCGCCCGTTCCCGGGGCTACACCCCGGGCAAGGGGCGGGAGACGCCCAAGCGGCCCACCACCGGCCGCCGCGCGGCCGGCGCGACCAAGCCGCTGACCAAGGAGGAGGCCAAGGCGCTGCGGCGGGAACGGCGCTCCGAGGCGGCGGCCGAGTTCCGGCGCGAGGGTGGCCCCCGCGACCGGGGCCCGGAGCGGCTGCTGGCGCGCAACGTGGTCGACTCCCGGCGTACCGTCGGCACCTGGTTCTTCGGCGGCGCGCTGGTCGTGCTGATCGGCTCGAACCAGGCGATGCCCCCGGTGATCCGGCTGGCCTCCAACCTGCTCTGGGGCGCGCTGGCGATCGGCGTGGTGATCGACTCGATCCTCATCTCGCGCAAGATCAAGAAGCTGGTCCGGGAACGTTTCCCGAACACCGGCCAGCGGATGGGATCGCTGTACCTCTACGCGATCATGCGGGCGATCACCTTCCGGAAGCTGCGTACCCCGGAGCCCCGGGTCGCCATCGGCGACCCGATCTGACCCGTCAGGGCACGCCGAGCAGGCGCAGCAGCGCCGCGGTACCGGCGGCGGCGATGACCACCAGCACGAACGGCGCCCGCCGCCACGCCAGCAGCACCCCGACCAGCACCCCGGCCGGGCGGGCCCAGCCGGCGAACCGGCCGACCTCGGTCAGCGCCGCGGTGGCCGCCAGCGCCGCCAGCAGGGCCGCCGCCCCGACCGGCAGCAGCTGACGCGCCCACTCCGGCAGGTCGAGCCGGTCGCGCAGCAGCACCCCGGCGACCCGGAAGCCGTACGTCCCGACGGCCAGCGCCACGATCACGGCGATCAGCACGGCTCCTCCTTCCGGCCGGCCGGCACCACGTCGGCCGGCAATGTGTCGACGCCGACCGGCATCTCGCCGGTCACCGGCGTGCCGAGGTCTGCGACCGGCGCCTCGCCGGTCGCCGGTGTGCCCGGCACCGGGTTCGCGACCGACGCCCGCCGCTTGAGCTGGCGGACGGCCAGCAGCGCCGGGCCGGCCAGCGCGAGCAGCACCGGCAGGCCGGCCGGCAGTAACGGCGTGGTCAGTACCGCGACCACGGCACCGGCCAGTGCCACCCGCCGGGTGTCCCGATCCCGCAGGGTGGGCAGCAGCAGGGCGATCAGGCCAGCCGGGAACGCGGCGTCCAGCCCGAGCGCGGCCGGATCGCCGGCCACCCCGCCGGCCAGCACGCCGAGCACGGTGCCGGCGTTCCAGGCCAGGAACAGCAGGATGCCGGCGAGCCAGAACGCCCGCCGCCGGGCGGCACCGGCCGGCCGGCCCAGGGTGAAGGCGGTCGCCTCGTCGGTCATCAGGTGACTGCCGATCAGGCGGTGCCGAAGCCGGCGGCCGATCGTGTCACCGAGGGTCAGCCCGAAGGGCAGGTGCCGGGCGTTGAGCAGCAGCCCGGCGAGGACGGCGGCCACCGGGCTGCCGGCGGCCACCAGCCCGACCGCCATGAACTGCGCGCCACCGGCGTAGACCAGCACGGACATGGCGACGGCCGCCCAACCGGGCAGCCCGGCGGCGACGGCCATCGCACCGAATGAGGCGCCGACCGCCACCATCGCCGCGCCGATGGCGGCGACGTCGCGGAGCACTCCCGCCCCCGATGTTCGTTCTGGCGTACGCATGGTCCATCATGATGAACACGCCCCTGCCGTTCGTCAAATAGAACAGCATGACCGACGGAGCGAACAATGTCCCCCGATCCCACTCCCCCATTGGCCACCATCGCCGCCGCCCTGCGGTACGAGCGCCAGCGGGTCGGCATCTCCCTGACCGAACTCGCCCGCCGGGCCGGGATCGCCAAGTCGACCCTGTCCCAGCTCGAGTCCGGCACGGGCAACCCGAGCGTGGAGACACTGTGGGCTCTCGGCGTGGCGCTCGACGTGCCGTTCAGCCGCCTGGTCGAGCCGCCGGCGACCACCGTGCGCGTGATCCGGGCCGGCGACGGCCCGCGCATCCGCTCCGAGCACGCCGACCTCACCTGCACGCTGCTCACCGCGGGCACTGCGCACGCCCGGCGCGACGTCTACCTGATCGCGTTGGAGCCCGGCCGGGTACGCGCCGCCGACCCGCACACTCCGCGCAGTGTCGAGCACCTCGTGGTGGGGTCCGGCCGGCTGCGCTGCGGGCCTGAGCACGACCAGGTGGAACTCGGTCCGGGGGACTACGCCACCTTCCCCGGCGACGCGCCGCACCGCTACGAGGCCCTCGAAGCGGGCACCTTCGCCGTGCTGGTCATGGAACATCCCTGACCCACGCCGCGAGCGCGGCGACCGCCAGCTGACGATGGGTGCAGTATCGTCGGAAGTCCGATCCCGTCAAAGTCCTAAATGTCCGGATCAATAGGATAACGTTTGGGTTCGGGGAGGGGTGCCGCAGTGGCGGCGACCGAGTCTGCGCCGCTACCCTCCTTCCGCAGCCATTCGGTGCCGGACGAGCGACTTTGCCGGTCCCCGGGGTGCCCAGCGCGACCATTTCCGACGAGGTGACATCGCCGTGAGCGAGCGGACGCGAGCCGACCACCGGGGCGCGGCCGTGAGCGGGCGGATGCCGGCCCGGTGCCGCAACGCGGCCAGGTTCGCACGCCCCGATGTCGCCACGTCCGCCGGGCCGGTCCGGGGTTCCCGTGTCGCGGCCGACGCCGCCTCCCGGCGACGTCCCGGCCGCAGCGACGGGTCCGGCGGATGAGTCGCGGCTACGCCGACCGGTGGCACGATCCCGCCGAGCCGTCCTGGGTCGTCGAGCCGACCAGCGAGTGGCACCCGCAGTTTCCCGGCCAGCGCTATCCGGGCGACATCGGCATCGACCATCAGCCGCCGCCCGCTAGGGGTCGGGCGAGCGCCGTCGGGCGGGCCGAGGTGCCTCCGCTGGCACCGACCCGTCCCGACGGTACGTACGTGGGCCGGTCCTGGGCCGACGAGCCGGACGGCTGGCCGGGACGGCACGAAACGCCCGATCCGCGACGCCACGACGGTGCCAACGGTGCGCGGCCGTACGACCGGTCGTCGTACCCCCCGCCGGAGCAGCCCCGCGCCGAGGGCCGGCGGTCGCGTCACGCGGAGCCGGCGCGGGGGCGCGACGGGGTCACCTGGTCCGACGTCGGCCCCCAGGGCGGAATCGCCGCCTCCGGCGCGCCCGGGCGACGCGACCAGCGCGACCCCGACCAGCGCAACCCTGACCGACGCAACCCTGACCGACGCGACCCGGACTGGCGCGACCCGGACTGGCGCGACCCCGATCGGCGCGACCTCGACCGGCGCGACCCCGACCGGCGCGAGCAACGCGACTCCGGCCGGTGGGACCAACGCGCCCCGGAGCAGCGCGAGCAACGCCACTCCGACCGGTGGGACCAACGCGCCCCGGACCAGCGCGAGCCACGCAACCCGGACCGGTACGCCCAGCGACCCCAGCGGTCCGAGCCGACCGACCGCGACGAGTACCGCTTCCGCGGCACACCGGTCTCGCCCGCCAGCCGGCCGGAACCCGGTTGGATAGCGGAGGCGGGCGAGGAGCCACGCCGGCCCGCCGCCGCGCAGCGACCGGTAGACGACGCTGACCGCCGGTCCGCCGCCGACCCCTCCCGGCGACCCCGCTACCAGTGGAGCCGTCATCCGGGCGAGCCCGCGTACGACGAGGGCCCGGTGGTGGACGGGTACCGGGACGAGTTCAGCATCGGCGACCCGGACGGTGCCCCGTACCCGGACGGCTACGTTGACGACGAGCCGGCCCGCTCGGGCGCGCCCCGCGACGAGTGGGGCCGCCCCGACTGGTCGCCCGAGCGGGGCCGCCCCGAGCCGCCAGCCGCCCGGGATCCGCAGGCGTACGCCGCCCCGCCGCGCGGTGACCTGCCCTGGCCGGCGCCGGGCCCGCTGCGTCCGGGCACCGGCCGGGACCACCGCGAGTACCAACGCCCCGCCGCCCCGCCCCAGCCCGGGGGCGACGGTCCGCGACGCGACGACCGGAGGTCGGCCGCCCCGCCGGACGCGCCCGGACCGGGACGGTTCCCGGCCGACCGGCCAGCCGCGCAGCGACCCGACCTCGACCGTCCGGTCTCTCCGGCACCCGACCGCGACCCGGCCCGACCGGGCCGGCCGCACCTGTCGGTGGTCCCCGACCCGCCCGCCTCCCCGGCCCGGCCAGCCTCCCCTGCCCCGGAGCACGACCGGCCCGTCTCACCCGCCGCCGGGCGGGCCCGGCCGGCCTCCCCCGTTCCGGAGCACGATCGACCCGAGGTGGCCAATCCGTACCGGGACCGGCCCACCTCCCCGGCCGTGGCCCGGGACTGGACCGACGCCCCCGCCCCGGGTCGGGACCGGCACCCCACCGCGCGCCCCGGCCAGGACCGGCCCGACGTGCCCGGCCCGCACCGGGACCAGCCCTCCTCTCCCGGTATCGACCGGGCACCGGCCGGCGACGCGGTTCGGCCGGCACCGCTGCACCAGCACGAGGTCCGCCCGGCGCCGCTGCACGAGCACCAGGTCCGACCCGCGCCCCTGCACGACCAACCGCTCGTGGCCACACCACCACCGGTCCCGGCACCGCCGGTAGCCGCCACGCCACCCCCCACCGGGGCACCCACCGCCCGACCCGTCTCCGGGCCACCCACCCACCGGCCGGTCTCCGCACCACCCACCCACCGGCCGGTCTCCGCACCACCCACCTCCGCACCCGCAGCCCACCGGCCTACCTCTGCTCCACCGGCCCACCAACCCGTCTCGGCACCGCCCAACCGGCAGCCCATCCCGGCACCGCCGGCCCACCAGCCCGTCTCGGCACCGCCCACCCAGCAGTCCATCCCGGCACCACCCACCCACCGGCCCGTCTCCGCGCCAGTGGCGCCGGGACCGGTGCGCCCACCGACGCCACCGGAGTCGGAGCCCGCCGCGCCCGCAGCCCGCAAGCCGACCCGGTATGTCCCGCCGCCGGCCGAACCGTCCCGGCCCACGCCGACCCCGCCCCCGGCCGACGGGCAGGGCTGGTTCGGATCACCCACCCCGGGTCCGGTCGCCGCGCCGGACCGCGACGCGCCCGCCGGGAAGTCGGCTCCCACGCGGCCCCCGGCCGAGCCGGCCGTCGCGCCCGGCCCAGCTCACCCGACCGCCGAACCGGCTCGCCCGACCGAGCCGATCTCCGTGCACCCCGGCGCGCCGTCACCGGTCTCCGCGCCGCCGGCCTCGGCGTCACCGTTCCCCGCGCCAACGACTTCCGCGCCGCCGGCCAGACCAGCACACCCCGCAGCCGCGCCGACCGCTGGCCCGGAGTACCCCGCAGCCGCGCCGACCGCCTGGGCGGCACCGGTCTCGGCACCGCCTGGCGCTCCGCCGTCACCCGGCTCGGTGCCGCCCGCACCACCCGTCTCAGCGCCGCCGGCACCACCGATCTCCGCGCCTCCGGTCTCGGGACCGCCCGCACCGCCGGCGCCACCGATCTCCGCACCGCCAGTCTCGGGACCGCCAACCTCGGCACCGCCAGCATCGCCGATCTCCGCACCCCCGGTACCGGGACCGCCAACCTCCGCGCCGCCGGTCGCGCCACCGCTGGCACCACCGATCTCCGCGCCGCCAGCCCCACCGGTCTCCGCGCCGCCGGCCTCGGAACCACCGACCCCGGCACGGCCTGTCTCCGCGCCGCCAGCCCCACCGGTCTCCGCGCCGCCGGCCTCAGAACCACCGACCCCGGCACGGCCTGTCTCCGCACCGCCAGCACCACCGATCTCCGCGACCCCGGTCTCAGGACCACCAACCCCGGCACCGCCCGTCTCCGCACCACCGGCACCGCCGGTCTCCGCACCACCGGTCTCCGGACCGCCGAACACGGCACCGCCGGTCTCCGCATCTCCAGCACCACCGGTCTCCGCACCACCGGTCTCCGCACCACCGGTCTCAGCACCACCGACATCGGCGCCGCCAGCACCACCGACATCGGCGCCGCCAGCGCCGCCGGTCTCCGCGCCGCCGGCATCGACCGTCGCCGCGCCGACACCACCGGTCACCGCACTGCCGACCTCGGGATCGCCGCTCGCCGCGCCGCCCTTCAGCACGCCGTCCACCGACGGCCCGCCGCCCACCGACGCGGCACCGCCCACCGACGCCCCGCCGCCCGCACCGCCCGTCTCCGCACCGCCCGCCGATGCCACGGCAGCGGACGACGGTGAGCCGGCGGCCGGGGCGGCGGACGATACCGATCAGGCACCCGAGCCGCCGGCCGATCCCGAGCAAGTGTTGGCGAACTACCGCTGGCGGCTCGACCCGACGAGCCTGCGTGAGCTCGTGGACGACCCGGAGGAACTGCGGACCGTCCGGGACCGGCTCTCCGACAAGCTCGCCGGGGCCCTGGACAACCGGTCCCGGGCCCGGCTGCTGAGCCTGCGGGCGGTGGCGTCGCGGGTGCTCGGCGATCTGGATGACGCGCTGGCCGACGGCCGGATGGCGCTGACCTACGCCGAGGCGACCGGGGAACTTCGCCGTGCCGCGCTGGCCCAGGCGCGGCTGGCGCACGTGCTGCGCTGGCGCGGCGAGTTCGCCGAGGCGGACCGGCTGTTCGCGGAGGCCAACTCGGCCGAGCTACCCGACCGGCTGCGAGCCGCCCTGCACGAGCACGCCGCCCGCTGCTGTTACGACCAGGGCCGGCTGATCGAGGCCTGCCACCACTTCGAGCGCGCCCTGGACCTGCGCGGCGAGGGCGACGCCGAACTGCTGGCCCGGGTCCGGATCGGGCTGGACGCGATCGCCACCCGGGCCGAGGCGGGCGGCTTCGGGCCGTACCCACGCGGTTGGGACGAGATCCTGGAGCGTGACCGGAGCCCGGTGCCCGCCCGCGACGGCGGTCAGGGCCTGTGGGGTTACGCGAACGCCGAAGGCGACATGGTGGTGCCGGCCCGGTACGCCGAGGCGCAGCCGTTCCGGGACGGTCTGGCCTGGGTACGCGGGCCGCAGACCGACCGGTGGTCGTTGATCGACCTGACCGGCGAGACGAAGATCGGGCCGACCTATCTGGCGGCTCGGCCGTTCTCCGACGGGCTGGCCTGGGTGGTGCGCGACGAGAGCGGCTGGCTGGCCGTCGACACCGCCGGTGAGGTGGTCGTGCCACCCGGCTTCGGCGATGTGCGGCCGTTCCGCAAGGGCGTGGCCGCGGTCCGCCGGGAGGGCTGGGGTGCCGTTGACCGGGCCGGCCGGATCGTGGTGCCGACCCGCTACCACGGTTTCCACACCACCCTCGCCGACGGCCGGTACGTCGACGGTTTCACCGACGAGGGGCTGGCCGTGGTCGACCTGGCCGGCCGCAAGGGCGTGGTGGACCGTACCGGCATGGTGATCGTCGCACCGGCGCACCCGGTGCTGCTCATCCACCCGGTGGCCTTCCTGGCGACCAATGGCGGCGGGCGCTGGGGTGCGCTCGACCGGCGGGGTCAACCGCTGATCGACCCGGTGTTCCGCAACCCGGACGAGGTCGTCGCGGAGATCGAAGCGTTGCTGGCGGACGCCAACCCGATGCTCTGAACGGCCTCCCGGCCGGCGGACTGATCACCATGGCGGTCCGCCATGCCCGGGGCGGGCTAGGGTCAGGGCATGGAATTCCGACACCTGGGCCGGTCCGGCCTGATGGTCAGCGAGATCTCGTACGGCAACTGGATCACCCACGGCTCGCAGGTCGAGGAGGACGCGGCCGTCGCCTGCGTCCGAGCCGCCCTGGACGCCGGCATCACCACCTTCGACACCGCCGACGTCTACGCCGCCACCCGCGCCGAGGACGTGCTCGGCCGGGCGCTGGAGCACGAGCGGCGCGAGGGCCTGGAGATCTTCACCAAGGTGTACTGGCCCACCGGCCCGGGTCGCAACGACCGGGGCCTGTCCCGCAAGCACATCATGGAGTCGATCAACGGCTCGCTGCGCCGGCTGCGGACCGACTACGTGGACCTCTACCAGGCCCACCGGTACGACTACAGCACGCCGCTGGAGGAGACGATGGAGGCGTTCGCCGACGTCGTCCACTCCGGCAAGGCGCACTACATCGGCGTCTCCGAGTGGAAGGCGTCGCAGATCCGCCAGGCCCACGCCCTCGCCCGGGAGCTGCGCATCCCGCTGGTCTCCAGCCAGCCGCAGTACTCGATGCTCTGGCGGGTCATCGAGAGCGAGGTCGTCCCCACCAGCGAGGAGCTGGGCATCGGCCAGATCGTCTGGTCGCCGATGGCGCAGGGCGTGCTCTCCGGCAAGTACCTCCCCGGCCAGCCGCCGCCGGCCGGTTCCCGGGCCACCGACGAGAAGTCCGGCGCGGGCTTCATCGCCAAGTGGCTGACCGACGACGTGCTGACCCGGGTACAGCAGCTGCGGCCGCTGGCCGACCAGGCGGGGCTGAGCATGGCCCAGCTGGCCATCGCCTGGGTGCTGCAGAACCCGAACGTCTCCTCGGCCATCGTCGGGGCGACCCGCCCCGAGCAGGTGCAGGACAACGTCAAGGCGGCCGGCGTCAAGCTCGACGCCGGACTGCTCAAGGCGATCGACGAGATCGTCGAGCCGGTGACCGAGCGCGACCCGGCGCGTACCGAGTCGCCGGCCGCTCGTCCCTGATCCGAACCGGCCCCGGCCGGCGCGCGACGCGCCGGCCGGGCCGCTCAGGTCACGTCCCGCAGGCCGCCGCGCTCACCGCGGGTCAGCCTGCCGCGTCAGCCCTGTCGCGTCAGCCCTGCCAGAAGCGGACCAGTTCCAGGCCCCGGGCGTAGAGCCATGGCGGCAGGCCGAGGAAGTCGCCGATCGCGAAGACCGCGCCGAAGAACCAGCCGCCGATCCGCGGGTTCCACAGCAGCGCGAAGAGCAGGATGAAGCCGTACGGGGCGAACAGGTCGTACATCCGCCGCCACTGCGGGTTCAGCCACGGCTGGATCATGTTGCCGCCGTCCAGTCCGGGCACCGGCAACAGGTTGAGCACGCTGGCGGTCAGCTGGAGGAAGGCGAGCAGGGCGACGGCGGCCCAGAACTCCGTCGGGCCGCCGCCCGGCGCGCCGAGCCGGAGCACCGCCACCAGCACCAGCGCGAACAGCACGTTGGTGGCCGGGCCGGCGAGGCTGACCAGGGTGTGCCGCAGCCGCCCGGGAATCACGTGCCGGTCCACCCAGACCGCGCCGCCCGGCAGGCCGATGCCGCCGAGCAGCACCACCACCACCGGCAGCACGATGGACAGCAGCGGATGGCTGTACTTCAGCGGGTTGAGCGTCAGGTAGCCGCGATGCGCCACTCCCCGGTCGCCGGACCGGTACGCGACCACGGCGTGGGCGTACTCGTGCAGGCAGAGCGAGACCAGCCAGCCGGAGACGACGAAGCCGAAGACGGCGAGCCGGACATTGCCGATCCCGTGCCAGGTCAGCAGGGCGCTGGTCACCAGCAACGCGACCAGGGCGAGGAAGACCGGGCTGGGCCGGAACGCCGCCCGGGGCACCCCGAGCACCAGCGGCTCGGCGTCCCGGGGGGTCATCACTCGGCCACGGGCAGCAGGCTCATCCGGTACTCCACCCGATCGTCCTCGACGAGCGCGACCGAGGTGACGCCGGACGCCGCGAGCTCCCGCCAGGTCTGGCCGATCCAGGACTCGGCGTCCGCCTGGCTGCCGAACGACTCGGCCGGGCCGTCGACCGGCTCGCCGTTCGCGCCCTCGTACCGCCAGCTCCACGCCATGTGCGCGTCTCCCCTCGCCGCTGATGTCCCGTGGGACGGACCTCCGCCAGCGTAGTCGGCCGCACGCGCGGCGGCCCGGCCCTCGCCCCGCCGAACGGGCGGCCGGGCCCCTCGCCCCAGCGGGCGGGCGGCCGGGCCACAAGCCTTGATCGACGGCCGGTACCGTGGCCCGGTGCTGACTTCGGGGGTCGTGCTCAGCGATCGGTACCGGCTGGGCGAACGGGTGGCGACCGGCGGGATGGGCGCGGTCTGGCGGGGTACGGACCTCCTGCTGGATCGCGAGGTTGCGGTCAAGGTGCTGTTGCCGGGGCTGACTGCCGACCCCGAGTTCACCACCCGGTTCCGGGCCGAGGCGCGGATGCTGGCGGCCCTGCGGCACCCCGGGGTGGTTGCGGTACACGACGTCGGGTGGGCCACGCTCGCCGACGGCAGCCACGTCGACTACCTGGTGATGGAGTACGTGGACGGCGAGCCGCTGGGCGCCCGGCTACGGCGGGCGGGGCGGCTGGATCCGGTCACCACCATGTCCGTGGTGGCGCAGACCGCCGAGGCGCTGCACGCCGCCCACCTGGCCGGCATCGTGCACCGTGACGTGAAGCCGGGCAACCTGATGGTCAAGCCGGACGGCCGGGTGGTGCTGGTCGACTTCGGCATCGCCCGGTCCGGCGCGACGGCCGGGATCACCGCCGCCCACATGGTGCTCGGCACGGCCTCGTTCATGTCGCCGGAGCAGGCCGCCGGGCAACCGATCTCCGGCGCGAGCGACATCTACGCGCTCGGCGCCGTGGCGTACCTCTGCCTCGCCGGGCGGCCCCCGTTCGTCGGGGACAACCCGCTCGACGTGGCGTTGCGGCACCTGCGGGAAGAGCCGCCACCGTTGCCGCCGGACGTCCCCGCGCCGGTGGCCGCGGTGGTGTCCCGGGCGATGACGAAGCACCCGGCCGGCCGGCACGCCAGCGCGGCGGAGCTGGCCGAGGCCGCTGCCGCGGCAGGCCACGCGGCGGCGGGCGGACGGCCGCTCGTCGCGGGACCGCCCTGGGCGGCAGCGCCGTCGCCCGCCTCGGGGCCGCGTCCCGCCGCAGCGGCCCCCGCCACGCCGCCGGCCGGGCCCGCCGAGGCGACCACCGTCGGGACGACGTCGCCGGCCGGCCGTAACCGGGCCCGTCGGTTCCGGCGTCCGGCGGTGCTGGCCACCGCGGCGGGCGTCGTGCTCGCCGTCGTGGCCGGGGTGGTGGCAGCCGTGGCGTCCCGGCCACCGGCCGACGACACCGCCGCGCAGAACGACCCACCCGTGCTGATCGGCGACCCCGGGCTGGTGGCCTCGCGGCGCGCCGGTGCGGGCGGCAGCGAGGAGCCCCGGGAGAGCCGGTCGCCGTCGCCGGGTGCGGCGACGACGGCGGCGACGGCGGTGGCGACCCCGTCGCCGGACCGCAGCAGCGCCTCGGCGACCACACCGGCTCCGAACTCGCCCTCTCCTGCCCTTTCCCCGACCCGGCCGAGCACCGCGCCGACCACCGGCGCGGCCGAGACACCCAACCCCTACACCGCCGTCCAGGCGTGCGGCAGCGGGTACAAGGTGATCAACTCGGCGACGCTCACCGCGAACGGCCGCCGGCAGGGCAAGGTGCACCTGCTCTACCACGCCGGGACCGGGTCGAACTGCGTGGTGACGCTCAAGGAGACCGCCGTCGGCACGGAGACGCCGGTGTCGGCCTTCCTGGAGGTGCAGGGCCGGACGCGGTCCACCGACAGCGGCTCGTTCAAGTACTACGCCGGGCCGGTCCGGGCCAGTGCCGCCGGGATCTGCGTGAAGTGGGGCGGCTCCGCCGGAGGTGCCAGCCACAGCAGTCCCTTCGAACACTGCGGTTGACCGCCCCCCGCTCGGGTATGCCCCAACTTCCGCACCGACGTCGGTACAGGAGGCGGCGATGACGAAACCGATACCGGAGATGGACACGGCGGAGCTACGCGACATCGCGCTGCACGGGGGCATCCAGGGCGCTCGGGAGATGGACCGGGAGGAACTGATCGACGCCCTGGTCGCACGCCCCGGCGAGGGTGCCTGGCAGGAGGATCCGAAGCCGGCGGACGTCAACCCGAACGACTACATGTACGACGGTCCCGAGCGGCGGTGAGCCGTACCGGGCGGCGGGCTTCGCGGCCAACCTGCGGTGCTCGCCCCGCCCGACTGGCCGTAAGGTACGAGCATGTCCCTAGACGGGTGGAACACGCTCCTGGTGCTCGGCGGTATCCGGTCCGGCAAGTCTGAGTTCGCCGAGTCCCTGGTGGTCGACGCGGCCACCGTCCGGTATGTGGCCACCGCCGCCGACGGAGGGGGCGACGACGCCGAGTGGGCGGCCCGACTCGCCGCGCACCGCAGCCGCCGGCCCGCGACCTGGAGCACCGAGGAGACCGCGGCCGACCCGCGCCAGCTGGCCGACGTGATCGCCGCCGCCAAGCCGGACGAGACGCTGCTCGTCGACGACCTCGGCGGCTGGGTGACCGTGCTGCTCGACCCGGTCCACCAGCCCGCCGACGACACCGCCACCATCGACGAGCTGGCCGCCGCCGTCCGCGGCTGCGCGGCACGGCTGGTGCTGGTCAGCCCCGAGGTCGGGCTCTCCCTGGTACCGACCACGCCGCTGGGCCGGGCGTTCACCGACGCGCTCGGCGCGGTCAACCGGGCCGTGGCGGACGCCTGCGACACGGTGGTCCTGGTGGTCGCCGGGCAGCCGTGCCGGCTGAAGCCGGCCACCGCCGAGCCCGCGCCGGCCGTCTCGCCGTCGCCCGGCCGGCCCTCGGTGAGCGGCCTCGGGACGACGGTGCCCGCGCAGGCCGGTCCAGCCGGCGAACAGCCCACCAACGGCGCCGCCCCGACCCTGCCGGCCTCGCCGCCGGTGACCACGCCGGAGCTGCCCGCCGCACCCGTCGCCACCGGGTGGACGGTGCCCACGACCGCCCCACCGGCGGCCGGCACCGGCCCGGTCGTCCAATCCGGCATGGATCTGCCGATGCCCGACGAGCACGCCGGGCCGCAGGCGGTGGACCGGCTGGCCGCCCTGGACGTCCCGGGCACCGGGCTCGGCGTCCTGGAGCAGGTGGTCTCGTTCGCCGCCGCCACCCAGGGCACGCCGACCCCGGCGCCCTGGCAGTCGGTCCGGGTGCTGATGCTGCACGGCGACCACGCCGGCGGTTCCGCCGCCGGCACGGTGGCCGGGGAGTCGACCCGGCGGGCCGACCAGGCCCGCGCGGGTGAGGGGGTGCTCGCCCGGCTGGCCGCCGAGAGCGGGGCGAGCCTGCAGGTGGTGGACGCCCCCGCCGCCGCGCCCATCGAGCACAGCCCGGCGCTGACCGCCGAGCAGGTCGAGTCGGCCCTGCACTACGGCTGGCGACTGGCCGAGGAGGCCGCCGACGCCGGCGTACAGCTGCTGGTGCTGGCGGCGTGCGGTGCCGGCACCGAGGCTGCGGCGGCCGCGGTGCTGGCGGCGACCGCCGGTGCCGAGCCGCCCGCGGTGCTCGCCCGGGTGGTCACCGCGAGCGGCGAGATCGACGACGTGGCCTGGATGGCCCGCTGCGCGGCGGTCCGGGACGCGCTGCACCGCACCCGTCGCTCCTCCCGGGACGCCAAGGACGTGCTGGCCGAGTTGGGCGGTGGCGACATCTCGATCGCCACCGGCATCCTGCTCGGCGCGACCGCCCGCCGGATTCCGGTGCTGCTGGACGGTCCGGTCGGCGTGGCGGCCGGGCTGGTCAGCCGGGATCTGGCCGGGCAGGCCCGGCACTGGTGCCTGCTGGCCGACCACGGCGGGCACCCCGCCGTCCAGCTGGCCGCCGACGTGCTCGGCCTGACCTCGCTGGCGGAGCTGCGACTCGACCTCGGCGAGGGGGCGAACGCGCTGACCGTGCTGCCGCTGCTGCGGTCGGTGCTGGGGCTGGCCGCCGCGCTGCCGGCCCGCCCGGCCCGCGACAACGGCAGCGGTGTGGACGAAACGCCCGAGCCGGAGCCGGTCGAGGAGGCCGAGCCCGACTTCCGCGAACCCGAGCCCGACGGGCCGGGGCCGACCAGTACCGAAC
>NZ_JBFBAO010000114.1:0-17343 GCF_040682255.1 Micromonospora sp. NPDC051296
ACCGACCGTGAGCGCCATGATGATGCGGGATAGCCGCATGGTGGTTCCCTCCTACTGAGAACAGCTTGGTGCGGTAACAACTTGGGTGGTCCATGGGGTGGCGGTCGGGGTCAGCCACAGTTCTGCGGCCCCGCTGCCCGTCTTGCCGGTCAGCAGGGACATCTCCAGCGTTCGGGCCCCTCCCGGGCCGACCTCGACGTTCACCGTGGCCACCTGCCGGCGCCGCTCGGTGCCGGTGCCCACCGACGTCTCGGCGCCGTCGAGGCGGCTGTCCAGGACCGCCCCGCCGGCTGGGCCGTACACCGAGACGAGGGTCCGGACGGTGTACGGATCCCCCGCCTGCCCCAGACCGAGGACCGACTTGCTGAGCCCGGAGGCCGGCGCGGTGGACCTGAGGGTCACCCGCAGGCTCAGTTCGCGACGGCCGTCCGCCTGGCAGTCGCCGACCATCAGGTCGGCGGTATGCCGGAGGTAGTAACCGAGCTTCGCGCCGCTGCCGTCGTTGAGGAACACGCCGACCGTCGGCACGGTGTCCTGTTCCGGAAGCGCCCCGGCCATCCGGCTGTCGCCGAAAGTCCGCTGTTCCTCCGGACGGGCACTCCAGAACAATATCCGACGTTCTTGTATAGAACGGTCAAATGCGGACAACAACCCATTTGGGTTGACATTCCTCGCGAACAAGGCGTCGAAGACCGTGGCCGCCGCGGCGGCGAAGAAGGTGTCCTGCTCCTTCTCGCCCATCCGCTGATAGGTGTCGCTGAGCAGGGTTCTGACCGCGTTCTCGGCGCTCAGCGACACGCCGCCGGGCACCCGCACCGGCCCGGTGGCCTGCAACAGGTACGACAGCACCACCGGGTCGACGGCAAGCACCCCGTCGACGGTCGCGCCGCTGTGCCGGCGGTACATCTCCCGGTACAGCGCGGCGGCGGTCGGAAAGTGCGGGCTGAGGTTGACGTCCGCCGGGTACATGCCGGGCAGTTCGCCCCAGAGCGCCCGCAGCTCGGCTGGGATCTTCAGCGGCTTGGCGAAGCGCCCCATGCTCCCGCTGGCGCCCTGGGCACCCATCTTCATCCGGCCCCGGTCCGCCTCGATGACGGCGTACGCACCGAACATGCCGCCGGTGGCGCGCAGCTCGGCGGAGTTCTGCGAGACCAGCAGATACCGTCGCGGGCCGTCCACGCCGAGCAACGGCGGGAGCAGCCGGCTGGCCCGGTCGGCCGCCGAGGTCATCGCCGCCAGCCGGTCGATCTCGCCGCGCAGGTCCTCCAGCGCCCGCCGGACCTGGCCGACGAGCCGGTCGCCGGGCACTTCGGCCAGGTCCGTCCGGGTCCGCCGCACCGAGGCGTCCACCTTGCCCAGCTCGGTGCTGACGGCCCGCAGCCCGGTCAGGTCCAGCCGGCCCTCACGGGGTACCAGGCCACCGAGGTCGACCCGCAACAGCGCGGGGAACGCCTGGCGTGCCAGGTCGTCTATCGCGATGGCGATCTGCCGGACCGCGGAGAGGTTGGCACCGGCGTACGGCGCCTGCCGGCCCAACCACCAGCCGGGGTCCTCGGTGGCCTTCCGGGCCGCGCCGGACTGCACTTGCAGGGCGGCGAGGGTCCGCTGCGCCCGGGCGGCGTCCCCGCCGACCAGGTGGGCGCTCAGCTCGCCGGCCAACCCGGCGGCGTTGACCAGGTGGGCGCGAGCCTGCCAGCCCCGGAACCCCACCCACCCGGCGACGCCGAGCAGCAGCGAGCCGACCACCAGCGTGCTGAGCAGGATGCGGCGCAGCCGGGCACGCCGACGCCGGCGCGACCGGCTGCGCCGCCGACGCGGACTCTCGCTCTCCGTCACACCCACACCCCACTCCTCGAAAACGGACAGAAGGCACCATTGTTCCTAGCACCTAACGACCGCTTTAGCGGAGTAATGACGGGTTCAGGCGATATGCGAGTCTGGCTCGCGGCGCGCGTCCCGGCCCGGGCCGGTCGCCACCGCCTCCCGCAGCAGCTGCTCGATCCGGTCCACCCCGGCCGGCAGCGACATCTCCCGCAGGTACGCCTCCCGGCCGCGCCGGCCCATCTCGACGCGCGCGGGCGGCGGAATGTGTGCCGCCAGCCAGAACCGGTCGGCCAGGCTGGCCCAGTCCTCCGGCGGGCAGGACAGCCCCGCCCGGGCGCGCTCGACCAGGGCGGCGGTGTCGCCACCGGCCGAGGCCACCACCGGCGCGCCGCACGACAGCGCCGCCTGGAGCTTGCCCGGCACGGTGCTGCGCAGCGCCGGCAGATCACGCAACATGACCAGCTGATAGTCGGCGGCGGCGAACAGTTCGGGCATGTCCAACGGCGAACGCCGTTCGACGAACCGCACGTTGTCGGCCCGCAACTCGGCGGCGAGCCCCCGCACCCGCCGCTCGTCCGCGCCCGAACCCACCAGGACCAGGTCCATGGTCTTGTCCAGGGCCGCCGCCGCCCGGATCGCCGTCTCCAGCCCCTGCCGGGCTCCGATGGTGCCGGCGTGCATCACCACGCACCGCTCGTCGCGGCGGACCAGCCGGCGTGCGGCCGGGCTGGCCGCCGCCGGCCGGAAGATCCGCTCGTCGGTCCAGTTGAGCACCACCCGCACCCGGTCCGCGTCGGTGCCGACCGCGACGACCGCGTCGCGCAACGACGGCGAGGTCACCGCGACCGCGCTGGCCGCCCGGTAGGTCCGGGTCATGGCCGCGCGGACCCGCGCCGCCCACCGCCCGTCGTCGGTGCCGTCCGGCCCCGCCTCGGCCCACACGTCCGGCACATGCAGCACGACCGGCTTGCGCCCGAGTAGTCGCAGCAGGGCCGCCGAGGCGAACGCCGCGGCCGGCGGCTGGTGCACGTACAGCACGTCGACGTCGGCGAAGAGGCGGCGTCCGACCAGCGCCGCGCTGCCGGCGAAGGAGAGCCAGGAGGCCACCCGGCCGCGCACGCCGGCGTCGCCGGTGCTGTACCGGGGCACCCGCCGCACGGTCAGCCCTCGGCTGCGGGTCTCGTGGTGCCAACGCTGACGCCAGCCCGGGTAGACGTGCCCACCGGGGTAGTCGGGAAATCCGGTGAGCACCCGCACCTCGTGGCCACGCGCGGCCAGTTCCTCGGCCAGGCTGCCGGGAATGAACGCCGGTTCCGGCGGAAAGTGGTACGTCAGTATGCCGATCCGCACCGGGACACCCCCGTCCCGGCCTGCCGGTCCGGCGCGGCGCCCGGGACGGCGGGCGCAACGGCTGCGTACGATGCCGGCAACCCCTCCCGGGGCGGACGCCACCGGCGGCCGTCCCCCGTCGCGGCGCTGCCGCCCGCGACCGCGTCGTCGAGGGGATGCCACATGATCAACGGGGTGTTGTTCGTCTGCCACGCCAACCTGTGCCGGTCACCGATGGCCGAGTACGCCGCCCGCCGCCTGCTCGCCGGACGGCCGGTGACGGTGGCCAGCGCCGGCACCGACGCCGTCGAGGGCCTGGCCATGCATCCGTACGCCGTGGAGATCGCCGCCGAGACCGGCGAGGATCCGGCGGCGTTCCGCAGCCGACGGCTCCTGCCCGACCACCTCACCGACGCGGTGCTGGTGCTGACCGCCACCCGGCGCCAACGGTCGATCTGCACCGCGCTGGCGCCGGCGGCGCTGCACCGGACGTTCACGCTGCGCCAGTTCGGCCGGCTCGCCGCGGCGGTCGAGCCGCCGGTGGAGGACCAGGACGATCCGCTCCAGTCCGCGGTGACGGCCGCCGCGCTGGCCCGGGGGCGGCTGCAACCCGCCCCCGGGGACGCCGACGACCTGCGGGATCCGGTCGGGGGCACGCCCGAAGACTTCCGGCGCTGCGCGGCGGAGATCGAACGGTCCCTGCGCCCGCTGGCCGCGCTCATCGGGACAGCCGGGTGAGTTCCTGGGTGTGGGTGCCCACGTCGCCGGCGCGGGTGCGCTCGGCGTGCCGGCCGGACGAGGCCCGATCCGCCGGCACCGACGGGCTCGCCGCCGCGGCCACCACCCGGTACGCCTCGTACTGGTAGGCCTCGGCCTTGGGTACCCGGGCCATGTTCAGCACGCAGCCGAGCAACCGCACCGACACCGAGTGCAGCGCCCGGGCCGCCGCGGCCACCTGCGCCCGTGAGGTACGCCCCTGCTGGGTGACCAGCAGGGCGCCGTCGGCCTGCACGGCGACCACCACGCCGTCGGTGACCGCGAGCAGCGGCGCGGTGTCGATGATGACGATGTCGGCGGACTCGCGCAGGGCCACCAGCAGGTCCGACATCGCCTTCGAGCCGAGCAGCTCGCTCGGGTTGGGTGGACTCGACCCGCTGGGCAGCACGAGCAGGGACTTGTCGCCCCACCGCTGGACCACGTCGCCGACGTGCACGTCGCCGACGAGCACGTCGGTCAGCCCGACCCCGGAGTCGATGCCCAGGTAGTCGCCGACCTTGGGCCGCCGCAGGTCGGCGTCGACCAGCAGGACCCGCCAGCCCGCCTCGGCCAGGGCGATCGCCAGGTTGCACGACAGGGTGGTCTTGCCCTCCCCCTGCAGGGCGCTGGTGACGGCGATGACCCGGGCCGGCTCGTGCACGTCGACGAAGCGCAGGTTGGTCCGGAGCTTGCGGACCGCCTCGGCCCGGGCGGAGGTCGCGGCGTCGCCGACGATCAGCGGGGCCGACCGCGCGGTGCTGTCGATCGGGATCTCGCCGAGCAGCGGGCTACCGGTCACCCGCTGCAGGCCGGCCGCGTCGCGCAGCCGGACGTCGGCCATGCCGCGCAGGATCGCCAGGCCCACGCCGACCAGCAGGCCGAGCAGGGCGCCGATGGCGGTGTTGCGGACCGGCTGCGGCGAGACCGGAGTGGGGCTGACCCGGGGCCCGCTGACGACCTCGATCTTGATTGGCCCGGCGGTGCCGTCCGGCTTGGTCTCGACCTTCTGGACCAGCTCGACGAACTTCGCCGAGAGCGCCTCGGTGACCCGCAGCGCCCGGGTCTGGTCGGTGTCGGTCACCGACGCCCGCAGCAGGACCGTGCCCGCCTCGGTGGAGGTGCTGATCCGGCTCTGGATCTCCTCGGCGGTCAGCCCCAACTGGCCCTGGGCCACCGCGGCCTGCGCCAACCGGTCACTGGTCAACAACTCGGCGTACGACTTCACCCGCTGCTGGAGAAAGAGGCCGCCCTGGTAGGCGTCGGTGACGCCCTGGCTCGGCGTGGTGACGAAGAAGGTGACCGAGGCGACGTAACGGGGCTGGGCCCGGACGGTGACCAGCGCGGTCACGCCGAGGGCCACCATGAGCGTGACCAGGACGATCCACCAGTGCCGGCGCACCAGGCGTAGTTGGCGGTACAGGTCCATCAGGCGGGCCTCCGTACCGGGCCGGCAACGCCAAAGAACTTCACGAAAACCCCCAAGGTCGACTTAATCTCGTGAAACCATTAAAGCGGTTCATACGACTTATGTCCGGAGTTAGGTGTTTTCCTCGGTAGAGGATCGCGCCCGGAATGACCAACCGGACCGGCGGTCCGTCGGAATCGCTTCCGGCCCGGAAAAAATTGCGGTCTCTCCGCCGACTGCGATGGCGCGCCTTCCGCCAGGATGTGGGACGAGTCGCGTCCACCTCGCTCGCGACGGCCGTCGGCACTGGATAGGGTCATGGTCGGTGTGCCGGGAAGCCTGGTCGGCGACGATGCTGTGCTGCCCCCGATCGACGAGGTGAACCTCCCGAATGACCGACCACACCCCACGTCCTGAACGCCGCGGCGTCCGCCGCCTCTTCGCGCGTACCTCCTGGCCGGAGGCCCGGTTCCTGGCCGACGTGCTGCGCACCGAGACGGTCGGCGGCGCGCTGCTGCTGCTCGGCGCGGTGATCGCGCTGGTCTGGGCGAACTCACCCTGGGGCGACACCTACGCCGAGTTGGGCCGGTGGGTGCCCTGGTCCGGCGGCTCGGCGCTGCATCTCGACCTCGACCTCGCCACCTGGGCCGCCGACGGCCTGCTGGCCATCTTCTTCTTCGTGGTCGGCCTGGAACTCAAGCGGGAGTTCGTCGCCGGCGAACTGCGCGACCCGCGCCGCGCGGCGTTGCCGGTGGTGGCGGCGCTCGGCGGCATGATGCTGCCGGCGCTGATCTACGTGGGGGTCAACCTCGCCGGTGGCGGCGAGGGGCTGCGCGGCTGGGCCATCCCCACCGCCACCGACATCGCCTTCGCGCTGGCCGTGCTGGCCGTGATCGGGGCCTACCTGCCGCAGGGCCTGCGGGCCTTCCTGCTCACCCTGGCCGTGGTCGACGACCTGCTCGCGATCACCATCATCGCGATCTTCTACACCGACCACTTCAGCGTGCTCCCCCTGCTCGCGGCCGTGGTGCCGATCGCGCTGTTCGGCCTGCTGGTGCAGCGCCGCCGCACCTGGTGGTGGGCGCTCATCCCGCTCGCGCTCGTCGCCTGGACCCTGGTGCACTCCTCCGGAGTGCACGCCACGGTGGCGGGTGTACTGCTGGGCTTCACCGTGCCGGTGCTCGCCGGCAAGGGCCGCGACGGCCGCCCCGTGCCCGGCCTCGCCGAGCACCTGGAGCACAAGTGGCGGCCCATCTCGGCCGGCTTCGCCGTTCCGGTCTTCGCCTTCTTCGCCGCCGGGGTGTCGCTGCGCGGCGCCGACCTGGGCGCGGTGGTCACCGACCCGATCGTCCTCGGCATCGTGCTCGGTCTGGTCGTCGGCAAGTGCGTCGGCATCCTCGGGTCGACCTTCCTGCTGGCCCGGTTCACCCGGGCCCAGCTGGACGAGGACATCACCTGGTCGGATCTGCTCGGCGTGTCGTTGCTGGCCGGCATCGGCTTCACCGTCTCACTGCTGATCGGCGAACTGGCCTTCGGCTCGGACGGCGTCGAGAGTGCCAACGTCAAGGCCGCGGTGCTCGCCGGTTCGGTGATCTCGGCGCTGTTGGCCATGGTGGTGCTGTCGCGGCGCAACAAGGCCTACCGGGCGATCGCGCTGAAGGAGCAGGTCGACCGCGACCAGGACGGCGTGCCGGACGTCTACCAGAAGCCCGGCGGCTGACCGGCGAGCGACCCCGTCAGGACCCGGACGCCCGGCCGAGCTGCTCGGCCGGGCGTCCCGCGTCCGTCGACCGCCACCGCCGGTAGTCCTGGAGCAACGCGGACCGGAGCACCAGGCGCAGCACCACGATGGCCGCGACCGCGGCGAGGTCCGGCCAGCTCTCGTTCCCGGTCAGCCGCAGCAGGCCGGCGGCGACCAGCATGTCGAGCAGCACCCGCAGGGCCGTCGGCCAGGAGCCGGTGGCGACCAGCGCCACCGTCGCGGCGAGCGCGCCGAGCACCGTGACGCCGGCGGACAGGGTCGCCGTCACCGGGACCGCCCCGGCTCGCCGACCTGCCGCTGCTCATGCTCGATCTCCCGGCCCAGGACGTAGTTCAGCGCGGTCCGAATCGCGGCGATGGCGGCGAGCTGGCCGATCTGCGCGAACGTCGGCGACAACGCGGTACGCAGGATGTCCGCCGCCAGCTGGAACTCCAGCCCCAGGGTGAGGAACCGCCCCAGGGACAACCGGATCCGGGTGAACACGGTGGCGTCCCGGAACCGCAGCCCGTCGACCACGAACCGCGCCGCGGCCCAGCCGGCTCCCACGACGATCACCAACGCGCCGACCAGCTCCACCGCGGTCACCAGGAACTGGTGGCCGCGGTGGAGGATCACCTCGACGTCCACCTCGGCGCCTTACCCGGCCGCTACCCGGGTAGTCGGCGCCGGGCCGGCTCAGCGCAGCTGCGCGACCGCCTCGACGATCAGCCAGATGCCGCTGATGGCGAACAGCGCGGCGGCGCCGTACTTGATGGTCCGTTCCGGCAGCTTCCGGCCGAGCAACCGGCCGACGATGATGGCCAACGCGTCCGCGGCGACCATGCCGATGGTCGAGCCGATCCAGGTGCCGAACCAGCCGTACTGGGTGGCCAGCGTGATCGTCGCGAGCATCGTCTTGTCGCCGAGTTCGGCCAGGAAAAACGCGACACCGACGGCCAGCACGGCCGACTTGCCGCCCTTGGCGGCCTTGCCCTTCTCCTCCTCGGTGAGCGTGTCCCCGCGCAGGGTCCACAGGCCGAAGCCGATGAAGGCCAGACCCGCCAGCAGCGAGATCCAGCCGGTGGGCAGGGCGGCGCCGAGACCGTGGCCGATCGCCACCGAGGCCAGGTGCACCACGGCGGTGGCCACGGTGATGCCGATCAGGATCGGCACGGTGCGGTATCTGGTGGCGAAGGCCAGGGCCATGAGCTGGGACTTGTCTCCCAGCTCGGCAACGAAGATCACGCCGAAGCTGACCGCCAGCGCGACGAGGAACCCCTCCATGACGTCCTTCCGGATCGGGCCGGGAGGAGGTACGGGGATGCCCTCGACCCGGCTGTTGAAGCCTGGGTCGAAGGTCTCGCCCGCCTCATCGGTGACGAGGCCGCGTGGCCGGATGCGGAACGCACCAGTATGTCGACCACGGCGTTGCGGGCTACTCCCCTTCGCTGTGCCAGAGCCTAGCCGATCACCGCCCGGCTCCGGCCGTCAGGGTGAGATGACCCACCCGCGCCGACGGTCGGACCGGGTGTCGGGGCGAGCCCGCCGACGCGGGTCAGTCGGCGCGGGCCAGGGTGACCCCGAACAGGCCGTCCGGGTCGGTCCAGAACCGCTCGGCGCGGAACCCCGCCGTGGCCAGTTCGGCGGCAATCCCCTCGGGGCGGAACTTCGCCGACACCTCGGTACGCAGCTCCTCCCCCGCGGCGAAGCTGACATCCAGGTCGAGCACCCGTACCCGCACCGGCCGCTCGGCCCGCAGCCGCATCTCGATCCACTCCCGGTCGGGGTCCCAGAACGCGACGTGGGTGAACGCCTCCGGGTCGAAGTCGGTGCCGAGTTCCCGGTTGAGCACCCACAGCACATTGCGGTTGAACTCGGCGGTCACGCCGGCCGCGTCGTCGTACGCGGGCACGATCACTGCCGGGTCCTTGACCAGGTCGGTGCCGATCAGCAGCCAGTCACCCATTTCCAGCGCGGCCCGCATCCGGGTGAGGAACTCGGCCCGCTCGGCCGGCAGCAGGTTGCCGATGGTGCCGCCGAGGAATATCACCAGCCGCTGGCCGCCGGTGGGCAGCCGGTCCAGGTGCCGGGTGAAGTCCCCGACGATGCCGCGTACCCGCAGCCCGGGATAGTCGGCGGCCAGGGTGGCGGTGGACCCCGCCAGGGCGCTGACCGACACGTCCAGCGGCACGAACGTGCCCAGGCCGCCGCGGCGGGTGAAGGCGTCCAGCAGCAACCGGGTCTTCTCCGACGACCCGGAACCGAGCTCGATCAGGGTCTTCGCGCCGGTCACCTCGGCGATCTCGGCCGCGCGCTCGGCCAGCACCGCGCGTTCGGCCCGGGTCGGGTAGTACTCGGGCAGCCGGGTGATCTCCTCGAACAGTTCACTGCCCCGGGCGTCGTAGAACCACTTCGGCGGTAACCATTTCTCATCGGCGGTCAGCCCGACCCGTACGTCGTGCCGCAGGCTGCGACCGATGTCCTGGTCGTCGAGGTGGATCTCGAGTGGCTCCGCGCTCATCTGTCTCCCCTTCCGTCGGGCGTTCGGTGGTCGATGACCGGGCCGGGTCACGGTGCCGCGAGGGCGTGCTGGCGTACCTCGGTCGCGGTGGCCGTCACGAGGTGACCGTCGGGCACCTCCCGCCAGCCCGGGTCGTCGTCGTGCGGTTCGGAGGCCAGCAGCACCGAGGTCGGCGTGGCGCGCAGGGACAGGGCGTGCCCGGCCACGCTGGCGACCACGCTGTGGCCGTCGGTGAGCAGCAGGTTGAGCCGCGACCCGGGGGCGGCCGCGGCGACCGAGGTGACCGTTTCGGCGACCGCCCGCGCCGGTGGGGCACCCGCCCGCAGCCGGTCGCGGACCAGCGCCCACAGCAGCGCCGAGTCGGTGGTCGCGTCGAGGGTGAGCAGGTCACGTACGGGCAGCTCGGCGGCGAGCGGGACCACCGAGTCCGGCCAGCCGCGCACCACGCCGTTGTGGCTGAACAGCCACCGGCCCTCGGCGAAGGGTGCGGCGGCGGCGTCGACGACCGCCATGCCGACCGTGGCCGAGCGGACCGCGGCCAGCACCGCGCCGCTCCTGGTGGCCGCCGCCAGGTCGGCGATGGTCGGGTCACTCCAGATCGGCTGGGCCCGCCGGTACCGCACCGGCGCGCCGCCGTCCGGATACCACCCGACGCCGAACCCGTCGGCGTTGATCGTCCCGCCGCCGCGCATGTCGCGCGGTGCCCAGGACTGGCGCAGCAGCGAGTGCGGCGGGTCGAACAGCAGCTCGCGCAGGGTCACCGGCGGCCCCAGGTAGGCCAGGTGGCGGCACATCAGGCGACCGTCACCGGTGGGACTCCTCGGGCCGGGCGTCGCGGGCGCAGCGGAAGCCGCTGAAGATCTGCCGTCGGATCGGGTAGTCCCAGTTGCGGAACGTGCCCCGGCAGGCGGCCCGGTCGGTGCCGAACGACCCGCCGCGCAGCACCTGGTAGTCATCGCCGAAGAAGACCTCCGAGTACTCCCGGTACGGGAAGGCGACGAAGCCCGGATAGCCCCGGAACGGGGTGGCGGTCCACTCCCACACGTCGCCGACGAGCTGGTGCACGCCCAGCGGCGAGGCCCCGGCGGGGTAGGCGCCGACCGGCGCCGGCCACAGGTGTCGCTGCCCCAGGTTGGCGTGCGCCGAGGTCGGCTCGTCGTCGCCCCACGGGTAGCGGCGGGACCGGCCGGTGGCCGGGTCCCAGCGGGCCGCCTTCTCCCACTCCGCCTCGGTGGGCAGCCGCTTGCCGGCCCAACTGGCGTACGCCTGCGCCTCGTGGAAACAGACGTGCACCACCGGCTCGTCGTCGCGGACCCGGTCCCACCGGCCGAACCGCTGGTACGCCCAGCCGTCCCCGTCGCGCCGCCAGTGCATCGGCGCGTTCAGTCCGGCCTCCTGGCGATGTCGCCAGCCCCGCGCGCTCCACCAGCGCGGGTCGTCGTACCCACCGTCGGCGATGAACTCGCGGTACGCCCCGTTGGTCACCGGCGCGGCGTCGATGACGTACGCGGGCAGCTCCACCCGGTGGGCCGGGCGTTCGTTGTCCAGCGCCCACGGGTCGGCGTCGGTGCCCATGGTGAACGGGCCGGCGGGCACCAGCACCTCACCGGTCACCCGGACGGCCGGCTCGGGCGGCGGCGGCGCCTGCAGCACCGCAGGGCCGGAGCGCAACTGGTGGGTGGCGAGCATGGTCTCGTCGTGCTGCTGCTCGTGCTGCACGATCATCCCGAAGGCGAAGCCGTCGGCGACCAGCGGGCGGCTGTCGAAGGCGATGCCGTCGAGCAGGTCGTACACCTTGTCCCGGACGGTCGCCAGGTACGCCCGCGCCTCTGTCGGCGGCAGCAGCGGCAGCGACGGGCGGTCCTTGCGGGGCTGCTTGAAGGCGTCGTACAGGTCGTCGATGTCACGCCGGACCGGTTCCCGGCCACCGACGTCCCGGACCAGCCAGAGTTCCTCCTGGTTGCCCACGTGGGCCAGATCCCACACCAGCGAAGACATCAACGGCGAGTGCTGGCGCACCAGGTCGCCGTCGTCCACCGCCTCGGTCAGCCGGGCGGTCCGGGCCCGGGTCCGTTCCAGTTCCGCCGCGATCCGGCTGCGCAGCCCTTCTCCGCTCCGATCGGTCGTGGTGTCGGTCACCGCTGCCTCCTCTCCGCGGCGTCGCGCCGCCGTCGTACCCCCTGGTCGATCTCGTCGTGCAGGGCCGCCGGCAGGCCGAGCCGCGGCAGCGCCGTCAGGGCCACCTCGAACAGGCCGGCGGCGGCCGAGGCCAGGCTCGGATCACGCAGGCCGCGCCGCGCCGCGGTGTGCCAGCCCTCGGCCACCGGCGCGGCGACCGCCATCGCCGCGCCGACCGTGTCGGCGCCGGTGAGCAGGGCGGCCAGCACCGCCAGCGGCAGCGTCCAGTCCCGGCCCGCCTGCGCGTCGAGGTACCGCAGTTCGAGGTAGCCGCGCGGCCGTACCGGCGGAAAAAGCGTGCTCACGTGGTATTCGAGGTCGTCGGCGGTGGGCGGTCGGGGCAACGCCCCTTCGACCCAGTCGGCGAACGTCACGTCCGGTGGCGGGGTCCAGTCACCGTCGTCGTCCCGGACGCAGAGCAGCGGGGCGGCCAGCACGTACGCGGTCCAGGCGGCGACCGGGTCCTCCTCGGCCCGGCCCGGCGTCCAGACCGGTGCGGTGCGGGCCGGATCGATGCGCCACCACGCCCCCATCCGCGCCGAGGCCCAGCCGGTGTCCCGACCGGCGTGCCGGCCGGCGGTGGCGAAGGCGGCCAGCAGCGGTGGCCCGACCGCGTGCACCAGCGCCCAGCGGGCGGCGAGCTGCTCGGGTTCTCCCGCGTCGAGACAGACCTGCAGGCCGGCGGTGCTGTACATCATCGTCCGCCCGGCCGGGCCACGCCGGTCGAAGACCCGGCGCATGGCGCGGTAGCGAGGTGTGTCGATCACCGGGCGCGGCCGGCGGTACGGGTCGAGGCCGGCGTGGCCGAGGGTCAGGCCGGCGGCGTCGAGCAGCCGGGTGACCTGGCTGATGTCGGACTGGGTGGCTTCGATCAGGGCGGCGACGGAGGCTCGCGGCGGGGTGGAGATCTCCAGCTGGCCGCCGGGCTCGACGGTCACCGTGCCGCCCTGGAGCAGTCGCAGGGCGGGACTCGTCGGATCAAGCGTGGTGGGACTATACGGCCCCAGCGCCGCGCGCAGCTGCGCGGCGTCGACGGGGCGGGCGGGTTCGACGGCGTCGTGGACCGTCCATTCGAGCTCGACACCGGTGTGGGTCGGTGGCCCGGTCTTGAAGCAGATCCGGGCGAGGTGCCGGGCGGCCGCGGCGCGGTCACGCAGCACCGGGATCCGGTCCACCTCCGGCGACGCCACCATGCAACGGCCCCCTTCCCGGTGCTGGCTCAGCCGGGCCACCGTAGCCCGCCCCGGTGACATCGGCGGGTCGTCGGTGGCTCCACCCTCTGTCTAGCAGGGGTCGACCGCATGCCGAATGGAATTCACATTCCTTGTTCGGTGCGGACGTCGGGTGCGGCGCTGCCGGTTGGCTCCGGGTCCGAGCCGTCGGTGCCGTGCTTCGCCAACCACTTCGGGTCGGTCTCGGTCAGCAGTGCCTGGCAGTACCCCTCCACCTGGTCGGCGCCGCCGGCCACCACCACCAGTTCGTTGAAGGCCGGGGTGGTCAGGGCCTTCTCCCGCTGGCTCTCGTTCTTCGACAGGTATGCCTTGCAGTGACCGGGCCGGTCTTCGGTGTTGCTCGAGTTTCCGGGGCCGAGGTACACCGTCGGGTCGGCGTCCGACTCCCCCGGCTCGGTGGGCGAGGGTGAGGACGCGGCCGGCGTCGGAACCGGCCCGCCGCCGGTCGGACCGCCGCTGGGCCCGCCGGTCAGGCCGTCGGTGGGCTGGGTGCCACCCTCGGAGGGCTCCGCGCCGCCCCCGGTGGTCGCCGGTGCGGGCGATCCGGTAACGGGGGCCGGCGGGACGGGCGGCGGGGCCGGGCGGTCCAGGTTGACGGCCGCCAGCGCGGCACCGGCGGTGGCGGTGGCCGCAATGCCGGCGATCCAGGCCACGACCGGGGCGGTGAACCGGCGTCGGCGCGACCGGGGGGCCGGCGTCGGCTCCGTACCGCCCTGCCGGGCTGCGCGGAACGCGGCGAGCGCCGCCTGCTCACCGGCGAGCTCGTGCGGTCGGGGCGGGGCCGCGGCGGCCCGCAGCAGCTCGGCGATCGGGTCCGGCGGCCCGGCCGGCGGGGGCGTGTGCTGCGGCGCGCTGGCGGCGTCGAGCAGCCGGTCGTGGTCGGCCCGGGGCCCCGCCCCACCCGACCACCGCAGGATCATGCGCAGTTCCCTCACGTCAACCGTCCACCGGTTCGGAGTGCGTGGCCGGCGGGTACGGGTCGGTACGCGGGCGCGGCGGAACGCCGTCCCCCCGCCCGGCCGGGGTGGCGGCGATCTCGGCGCGCTGGTCCAGCAGCACCGCCAGCCGCCGCAGGCCACGGTGGGCGGCCGTACGCACGGCACCGGCGCGGCGGCCGAGCACCCGCCCGGCGGTCTCGGCGTCGAGCCCGACGACGGCGCGTAGCAGAACCGCCTCGGCCTCGCGGGGTGGCAGGCTGGCGATCATCGCGAGGGCCGCCTCGGTGCCGATGGTCTCCCCGGCGCGTTCGGCGGTGTCGGCGTCCCCGGCAAGTTCGCTGAGTTCCTGGACCGGCACCGACAGCGCGGGGCGACGGCGTTGCCGACGCAGGTGGTCCATGGCCCGGTTACGGGCGATGGTGACGGCCCAGGCACGGAACTCTCCACCAGTGAAGTTGGGCAGGTCGCGGGCGACCTGCAACCACGTCTCCGACGCGACGTCCTCGGCGTCCGCGCCGACCAGGGCGGTCAGGTAACGCAGCAGCCCCGGTTGGAGGCTGCGGTAGAGGAAGCGGAAGGCTTCCTCGTCACCGGCCTGGGCCGCCTCGACGGCCCGACTCAGTTCACCGGTCATGGCCCTGCTGCTTCCGCTCCACCGGCCCTCTCGCGGGACGTTTGCCGGGCGGGCGCGCATCGTGCCGGCCCGGTCCTCGGGCCGGACCTGTTCCAGCACCCCGCCCCCGTCGACCTATTCGCTTCGGACCGCCTTGGCCCCCCAGCGGATTCTTCCCCCACACCGCTGCGGACCACAACCACCGACGGTACAGACGCCGCCGACGCCGCTGGATCGGGCTAACGTTAGGAGCGCGGGACGAGGTACGACAAGCCGCCCTGACCGCACGTTCCAGTGAGAATTGTCTACCGCCCCGACGGCGTGTCGCTGTAACACGCCGCGGCCCGACGACGCTTCGCCGCGGCCCGACGGTCGGTGACGGCAGGCCGACCGGCACCGGGCCGAGCCGGCCGAGCAAGGCCGTTACGCACGGTGCCGGTAAGGTCACCCGAGCCCGCCGGGCCTGACCGCTGGGCCGCGCCGGGCGCGGCCCGGCCGGCGCGCCGTTCGTGGCCACTGTGGGTACGGTGGTGCCGTGTTGTCTTCGGAGGTCGTACTCAGCCGTCGATACCGCTTGGATGAGCGTGTCGCCACCGGCGGCATGGGCGACGTCTGGCGGGCCTCCGACCTGATCCTCGGCCGGCAGGTCGCGGTCAAGGTACTCCTGCCCTCGCTGGTGTCCGACCCCGACTTCATCGCCAGATTCCGCGCCGAGGCCCGGATCATGGCAGCGCTGCGCCATCCGGGAATCGTGCAGGTCTTCGACTGCGGCGAGGACGACCTGCCCGGCGGAGGCCGGGCCGACTACCTGGTCATGGAGTTCGTCACCGGCCAACCGCTGTCGAGGCGGATCGAGGCCGAGGGCCGGCTGGACGTGGGCGAGACCATGTCGGTCGTGGCGCAGGCGGCACAGGCGTTGAACGCCGCACACCTCGGCGGGATCGTGCACCGCGACGTGAAGCCGAGCAACCTGCTGGTGCAGGAGGACGGCACGGTCGTCCTGGTCGACTTCGGCGTCGCCCGCTCGACCAATGTGACGAGCATCACCAGCACCAACGCGGTGCCCGGCACCGCGCTCTACATGGCCCCCGAGCAGGCCGCCGGGCGGCCGGTCTCCGGCGCGACCGACCTGTACGCGCTCGGCGCGGTCGCCTACTGCTGCCTGACCGGCAGCCCGCCGTTCACCGGGGACAACCCGCTCCAGGTCGCCGTCCGGCATCTCGACGACGCGCCGCCGGAACTGCCGCACGAAATCCCGGAGGCGGTGCGGGCGCTGGTCGACCGCGCCCTGGCCAAGAATCCCGCCGACCGGTTCAGCAGCGGCGCAGCGATGGCGGAGGCCGCCCGGGCCGCCGTGTCGGAGGGCTCCCTGCCCACCGCGCTGGTCCCGGCCGCCGCGCTTCGCGATGCCGGGCCGGGTACCCGCACGGATCTTCCGACGGTGGGCGCCGGGCCGGCGCCCGGGCGGCGGCGGCGCGGCACCCTCGTCGGCGCGCTCACCGCCGTGGTGGTCGGGTTGGCGGCGCTCGGCGCGGCGCTCAGCGCGGTCACCGAGGCCGGCACCCCGGCGGTGGAGCTGCCCGCCACCACGCCGACCGCCGAATCCCCCTTGGATGAGGCGGCCCCGCCGAGCCAGGACGAGACCGCGGTCGCCCCGGCCCCGCCCCTGCGACCGGCCGGCTCGACGGCCCGACCGACCAAGTCGCCGTCGCCGTCGGTGTCGTCGCCGCAACCCAGCGAGTCGACCGCACCCGAGTCGCCCGACCCGACGGAGCCCACCCCCGGCCCGACGACGCCCAGCCCCGAGCCGACGACCGAGACGCCGACCTCGGCGCCGCCGCCCACCACGACGTCTCCGACGACGTCGCCGGCTTCCGAAGCGGGCTCCGGCTGAGCCCCATCCGCCCCAAGCTCCCCGAATTCCCCGAAACGGACACACGGCATCACACGGCGCTCTAGGCTCGTTACCGGTCGTTATCTCCGTCTGTTTCGGGAGCCCGGGTGAGCGTGGAGAAGTTGGTCGTCATCGGCCAGGGTTACGTCGGCCTGCCGCTGGCCGTGCGGGCGGTCGAAGCCGGCCTGGACGTGGTCGGCCTCGACGTCGACGCCGACCGGGTCAAGCGGCTCACCTCTGGCGAGTCGTACGTGGCGGACATCCCCGCCGACCGGCTCGGCCGGGCTCTGGCCAGCGGTCGCTACCGCCCGAGCACCGAGTACGCCGACGCCGAGGACTTCGACGTCTGCGTGATCACCGTGCCCACGCCGCTGCGCGACGGCACCCCCGACCTGAGCTTCGTGGAGCAGGCCGGTGTCGGGATCGGGCCGTACCTGCGGCCGGGCTGCACGGTGATCCTGGAGTCCACCACCTACCCCGGCACCACGGAGGAGCTGCTCCGCCCGCTGCTGGAGTCGGCCAGTGGGCTGCGCAGCCCCGGGGACTTCCACCTCGGGTACAGCCCCGAGCGGATCGACCCGGGCAACCCGGCCTGGCGGCTGGAGAACACCCCGAAGGTGGTCGCCGGCGTGGACAGCGCCTCCCTGGCCCGGGTCGACGGGTTCTACCGACGCCTGGTGGAACGCACCGTCCCGGTGGACTCGACCCGGGTGGCCGAGCTGACCAAGCTGATCGAGAACACCTTCCGCCAGGTCAACATCGCACTGGTCAACGAGCTGACCATGCTCTCCCACCAACTGGACATCGACGTGTGGCAGGCGATCGAGGCGGCGGAGACCAAGCCCTTCGGCTTCATGTCGTTCCGTCCGGGCCCCGGCGTCGGCGGGCACTGCCTGCCGATCGACCCCTGCT
>NZ_JBFBAO010000115.1:0-17311 GCF_040682255.1 Micromonospora sp. NPDC051296
CGCGGCCCAGGTCCGCGTACCGCACGCGCAGTGCACGCAACGTCCGAGCGCCCCTGGCGGTACGGCGAAAAGCGAACGCGACACTCACACAGGACGAGCTGCGCGGACCAGGATGCCAAAGAAGGCCAGAAGTCAGAACGGCCTGCCGATGGTCGTGCTCGAGGGCTACGCGTTCGCGATCGGCACCCGCCTGACGATCCCGAACCGGGGCTCGAGCCTGGATCCCCAGACCGGGGGCAGCACGCCGATCGGCGGCTTCGTGCCGTTCCCCGGCACCGAGTGGTTCAAGGGCCGGCCGAGCAGCCGGATCGTCATGGCCATGGGCGTCCGGCTGGTCCAGGAGGGCTGCAACCCCTACCGGGTCGGTCCCGGCAACCAGTGGTCCGACGTCGACCGGGACGCGTACGCGATGTGGCAGCGCAAGCTGGGCTTCACCGGCCCGGACGCCGACGGCTGGCCGGGACAGACCTCCTGGGACCGGCTGCGGGTGCCCGCCGAGGACGGTGTCTCGGCCGGCCCGACCAGCTACGAGCCGTACCCAGGGGCGGACTGGTTCACGGCCAACCCGAACAGCCCGATCGTGACGGCGATGGGCGTCCGGCTGGTCGCCGAGGGCTGCGGCACGTACCTGTCCGGTCCGGGCCCGCGGTGGACCGAGGCCGACCGCACGTCGTACGCGAACTGGCAGCGCAAGCTGGGCTACACCGGCGCGGACGCCGACGGCTGGCCCGGCCCGACCACCTGGAACCAGTTGCGGGTCCCGCGCCAGGGCTCCGGCCCCTACGAGGAGAGTGGCGCGCCCGGCAGCACCTACGAGCCCTTCCCCGGCACCGACTGGTTCAAGACCCAGCCCAACAGCGCGATCGTCACCGAGATGGGTCGACGCCTCATCGCCGAGGGCTGCGGCAAGTACACCGTCGGCGCCGGCCCCCAGTGGTCCGACGTCGACCGCCAGTCGTACGCCGCCTGGCAACAGAAGCTCGGCTACACCGGCGCCGCCGCGGACGGCTGGCCCGGCAAGTCCTCCTGGGACCAGCTCCGGGTGCCGCGTTACAGCAACCAGTACGAGCCCTACCCGGGTGCGGCCTTCTTCCAGTCCAACCCGAACAGCGTCATCGTGACCAACATGGGCCGTCGCCTCGTGGCCGAAGGCTGTGGCCTCTACCGCGTCGGCCCCGGCCCCCAGTGGTCCGACATCGACCGCCAGTCGTACGCCAAGTGGCAGCAGAAGCTCGGCTACAGCGGTGCCGACGCCGACGGTTGGCCGGGCCCGACCACCTGGGACAAACTCCGCGTCCCGAAGGGCTGACGCGGGCCCGGGCCGGGGTCACCAGGGCGGGTGTCGAAGTCCGGCGGCAACCGGACCGGCAACCGATCGTCCTGGTGCCCCGGCCCATCTACCTGGAGCACGACCGGCAACGCGCAGGTCCGGCGCCCGACCCGCCGGCGGAGTTCGCGCTCCGCTGCACCGGCGACCCGCCTCGACAGCGGGACGCCGTCCTCTACGGACGCTTCACCCAGCGCCTCAACCAACTCCTCCGGGCGGGTAACCGTGACCTTCATCGCCGCCATACACCTCGTCCGCTCCCGCGCCGGCTGCGCAGGGACCGGCCGCCCATTGCCGCCGGACTGACCTGCCCTGCAACAACGGGGGTCATGACGGATCGCTATGCACGTCCGCCCGTGTTCACCGAGCTGAATCAGGGATAGGCGTTCGGCGCCATGCAGCTGGCGAAGAGCAGCGCCAGCATCCAGTCCAGGTTGGACGGCAGGCACAGCCGCACCAGGAAGCCCGGCCGCCGGGTACGCGGCCGGGCTTCACGCCTGCGGGGTGGGCCGAGGCGGCGGTCCAGGTCCGGCGTGAAGTACTGCGACAGCCCCCACTTCAGCCCGCTCACCAGGGCCATTCCGAGGGTGAACATGCCTACCGTGACAGCGACCACCATGATGGTCTCAAGTACCGAGTGGCTATCCAAGTCAGGGCGCAGGATCGACGCTCCGGCATACCCCGCCAGGGGGACCATGCTCACCCCGAACCACGCCTGGAAGCGGAAGAGGCTCGCCATCTCGGCGTCGCCGCCCGAGGGCGGCCAGTCCCGAGCATGGCCACGCACCTCCTCCACCGTCCAGACGAACCGCTTGTCCCGGTTGGCAAGGCGCACCAGCAGGGGTGCCATCAGGACGACGAGCGGGCGGCCCAGATCCCGCAACCGTCGGCGCGCCTGAGAGCGCTCGAGTTCGGCGTCGTTCATCAGCAAATCAACCAACCGCCCGGCACCTTGATATTCTGGCACCCCCCGCCCGGTGCCGGGGTCGAAGGGGCGCTGGGTGCCGATGGAGCCGCCGGCGCCCCGCCGCTTCCGTTGCCTCCGCCCCGTTGCCCCCGCCGCGCGGCTGCTGTCCGCCGAAGACGAAATCGTGTCGGGAAGACGAGCAGTCTCGGAGCTGGAAGCATGCGTTCGCACTCCAGCCAGCGTTCTCCCAGGTGAACAGCGAGCCTACGTAGTCCCACTGCTTGCGGCGCCGTTCCGCCTCGGCGGCGAAAATGGCGCGCTGACCGGCTGGCCGATGGCGTAGGGAAGCCCACCGCGGCGAAGACGTACCGCATCCTTCATGCGATTTTCGCCACCGCCGTTGACGACGACCTGATACGCCGAAACCCCTGCCGAATCAAGGGAGCCGGCCAGGACAAGGCCGACGAACGACCCACGGCCACCCTGCAACAAGTGTTCGCGATTGCCGAGGCCATCCAGCCGCGCTACCGGCTGTTCGTTCTGCTTGCCGCATTCGCGCAACTGAGGTTCGGTGAGCTGGTAGCGCTGCGCCGCCGAGACATCGACCTACGCACCATGGAGCTACGGGTACGCCGCGCTACTGCCGAGTTGGAAGACGGCACGCAGATTGACGACGACCCGAAATCCGAGGCAGGAAAACGACCAATCAGCCTGCCGACTGGGCTGCGCGGCGACGTGGAATGGCACCTCGCGCAGTTCGCCGAGGGTGGCCCTGACGGACGACTGTTCCTCGGCACGCAACGGGGAATCCCGCGCCGCCGCAACTTCAACCGGATCTGGCGCAAGGCCCTGGCCGGCGCCGGAATCCCGGATGGCCTCGGCCTACATCTGCACGACCTGCGCCATACTGGTAGCACATGGTCAGCACAGAGCGGCGCGACGCTCAAGGAAGTGATGGCCCGGATCGGCCATTCGAGCACCCGCGCAGCCATGATCTACCAGCATGCAACCCGTGACCGCGACCACGCTATCGCCGCCGCGCTAGACACGCTGATAGCGGAGGCGCGTGGCAAGATCAGTGCCTGATCTTGCACAGCTTCTAGGGGTGACACAAGGCGCCCTGGCAGGGACGCTATCGCTAGCCAGGGCGCCTTGCATGCGACTCCGTTCAGGTCCCCGCTCCCCTACCTTCACTCGCCGCCGCTTGACCGGATATGCCAAGGCCCAAGCCAAGCTCCCTCAACCATTCAGCGACGGCCACGCCAAGGTCTGTAATCCGAAATATGTCAACCTCCTCGCGCCGTTCCGGGGTCGTTTCCTTGAATATTCCGCGCTCGCACAAGTGACGCCACAGCAGACTTGACGCCGGCCCTAAACCCTTGTCAACCCCGGCTACTTGGTACGCATTTGTGTAGGGACGCCCACCGCCCGTCACGAATAATGGATACGTTGCGGCAAGAAAGCGAGCATGGGGCGGCTCCAGGTCCCGAATAACTGACACAAACATTTCGGTCTCATCGACCAGGTCGCCGTCCCTGGCCCCGCGCACGTAGGCACGCGCCAGCAACCGGGTCTTCCAGTCCGACCGGGCGACCGTTGCGGCATCAACCATCCGGCCGAGAAATTCCCGGTCTCGGGCGTCAATGACATGCTCAGCGATGAAGTCCTCTACGGGCTGACCGGCTTCCTCCGCAACGGCCTCTGCGAACCGTTCAACCCGCTCGGCGGAGCCGAGCAATGTCCTCGTTACAAGCTGGATCCCTTGTTCGGTCATGGCGTCCGCGAGGGCACCTGTCGGCACTGAGGCGATGGCCAGTGCGGGATTGCGGGTCACGACAGCGGCTGTCGCCATCAGCGCCGTCACCAACGGCCCCACCGTGCCGCCCGCCGTGCTCGCGACGACATCACCTGCCCGCTTAGCGAATTCACCCATGATGCACATTGTGGAGGTGCCGCGCCAGTAGACATCGTCCGCGCCCCAACGCGAACATTTGGCCGCTCGTGCCGTCGGCTACGACCTGCATGTAATCGAGGCAGGGGACGCGGCGCGATCAGCGCAATCTGGCACGGTTCTGGCACGGCACTGCCTCAAGCCAGGAGAAATGACAAACGCCCTGGTGCGGGATTGTGTCCCTCACCAGGGCGTTTCGCTCGGGTGGAGCCGAGGGGACTCGAACCCCTGACCCCCACACTGCCAGTGTGGTGCGCTACCAGCTGCGCCACGGCCCCTTGCTGTCGCACCCGGTCGCCCGGGCACTGGAAGAACTATACACACGCCCGTCGGCATGGTCATCTCGCGGGGGTCACCACGCTCCCAGCGAGAAACCGGGTCAGTTCAGCGCCACGTCGGGCGGGAAGTGCGCCACCGCGGCCATCATCCCGCCCTGCCGGCGCAGCACCATCGGCCACAGGTCGTCGGGGCGCTCGACGAAGGCGTCGCCGGGCAGCGCGTCCAGCACGAACCAGGAGCCCTCCTCGATCTCCTGCTCCAGCTGCCCCGTGCCCCAGCCGGCGTAACCGGCGAAGACCCGGATGCTTTCGACGTTCTCCCGTAGCCGCTGCGGGTCGACCGACAGGTCGAGGGTGCCGACCGCACCGGAGACCTGATGGAAGCCCTTGAGACGGCGGACCGGCTGGCGCATCCGGGCCAGGCAGATCGCCGAGTCGGGCTGCACCGGGCCACCCTCGAACAGCACCGCGGGGTGGCGGGCCAGGTCGCCCCAGTCGCGCAGCACGTCCGCCACCGGCACCTCGGTGGCCCGGTTGAGCACCACTCCGAGCGCGCCGCCAGGTTCGTGGGCGACCAGCAGCACGACCGTACGGTCGAAGTTCGGGTCCTTCAGCGCCGGCGTCGCCACCAGCAGCTTCCCGGTCATCGACTCCGTTGCCCGTCCGCCGATCGCCTGCCCCTCTCCCTGCATCACGCGCACCCCGTCAGCCGTGCACCGGAAGGCGGAACCGGCCACACCTCGGGACGGCACACCCCACGAGCGCCGTCCGTGCTGTCATTGCCATGCCTGGCACCATAGCCTGCGTCCACGGCCGTGGCTAAGGTCTGACGGCTGGGTGATCGACAGCGGCGACAGGAGGGTCCGATGACTCCCACGGCGGAACTCGCGGTGATCGGCGGATCTGGGCTGTACGCCCTGCTCGACGGCGCCACGGAGCACGAGGTCAGCACGCCGTACGGGCCGCCGTCGGAGCTGGTCACCATCGCCGAGATCGGTGGCCGTCGGGTCGCCTTCCTGCCCCGCCACGGCCGCGACCACCGGCACCCACCGCACCTCATCCCGTACCGGGCCAACCTGTGGGCGCTGCGCTCGCTCGGGGTACGCCAGATCCTCGCCCCCTGTGCGGTGGGCGGGCTGCGCCCGGAGCTGGGCCCGGGCACGTTCGTGGTCCCCGATCAGTTGATCGATCGCACCAGTGGCCGGCCGCAGACCTACTACGACCAGGGCGCGGTGCACGTCTCCTTCGCCGACCCGTACTGCCCGGTCGGCCGCCGTACGCTGCTGACGGCCGCCACGGGTCGGGACATCCCGGCGGTGGACGGCGGCACGGTGGTGGTCGTCGAGGGGCCCCGCTTCTCCACCCGCGCCGAGTCCCGCTGGTTCGCCGCCTTCGGCGGCAGCGTGGTCAACATGACCGGCCACCCGGAGGCGGTGCTCGCCCGTGAGCTGGCCCTCTGCTATTCCTCGATCGCCCTGGTCACCGACCTGGACGCCGGGGTGGAGTCGGGTGAGTCGGTGACCCAGGAGGAGGTGTTCCGGGTCTTCGGGGAGAACACCGACCGGCTACGGGGCCTGCTGCTGGACGCGGTGGCCGCGCTGCCCGCCGAACGGGACTGCCCCTGCGGGCGGGCGCTGGACGGGATCAAGCTGCCCTTCCCGCTGCCCTGACCTGGGCCGGGAGCGCAGCCGAAAAGCCCTGTACACCCGAGTCGCCCGGAATAGATTCAAGGGCGATGGCAACGGTCCGCGACACCACCTACGACCTGCTCCGCGCCCTCGGTATGACCACCGTCTTCGGCAACCCCGGTTCCACCGAGGAGCCGTTCCTGCATGCCTTCCCCGACGACTTCCAGTACGTGCTCGCGTTGCAGGAGGCCTCGGCGGTCGGCATCGCCGACGGATACGCGCAGGCCACCGGACGCCCCGCGCATGTCAACCTGCACACCGCGCCGGGCACCGGCAACGCCATGGGCAACATCGTCACCGCCTGGCACAACCGGACCCCGCTCATCGTCACCGCCGGTCAGCAGACCCGGCAGATGCTGCTGCTCGAACCCCGGCTCGCCGCCCGCCACCCCACCGAGCTGCCCCAGCCGTACGTCAAGTGGGCCCACGAGCCGGTCCGGGCGCAGGACGTCCCCGCGGCGCTGATGCGGGCGTACGCCACCGCGGTCCAGCCGCCGGCCGGGCCGGTCTTCCTCTCCCTGCCGCTGGACGACTGGGCGCAGCCCGCCGACCCGCCCCCGCAGGTCCGTACGGTGGCCACCCGGTTCGCCCCCGACCCGGAGCGGCTGCGCCAGTTCGCCGCGGCGCTGGCCACCAGCCGGTCGCCGGCGCTGGTGCTCGGTGCCGCCGTGGACCGGGCCGGCGGCGCGCAGGCTGCGGTCGCGTTGGCCGAGCGGCTGGTCGCGCCGGTCTGGTCGGCACCCGCGCCCGAGCGCATCGCCTTCCCCGAGGACCACCCGCACTTCCAGGGTGTGCTGCCTTTCGCGACCGGTCCGCTGGCCGAGCAGCTGCGCGGACACGACATGGTGCTGGTCGTCGGCGCCCCGGTGTTCCGCTACTACCCGCACGTGCCCGGCGACACCCTGCCCGACGGCACCCGGCTGCTGCACGTCACCGACGACCCCGAGGAGGCGGCCCGCGCCCCGGTCGGCGACAGCCTGCTCGGCGACGCCGGACTCACCCTCGCCGCCCTGGCCGACCTGATGCCTCCGGCTGATCGTCCACCGCCACCGGCCCGGGCCACGCCGCCCCCCGCCGAGGAATCCGTCCCGCTCAGCGCCGACGCGCTCTTCGCCGCGCTGGCCCGGCACTGGCCCGAGGACGGGGTGCTGGTGCAGGAGTCGCCGTCCAACCTGTCCGCGCTGCGCCGCCGGCTGCGGCTCAACCGGCCCGGGTCGTACTTCACGATGGCCAGCGGCGGACTCGGCTACGGCCTCCCGGCCGCGGTCGGCATCGCGCTGGCGCAACGCGACACCGGCCGGCGCCGGCCGGTGGTCGCGGTGATCGGCGACGGCTCGTTCCACTACTCGGTGCAGTCCCTGTGGACCGCCGCCCAGCTACGCCTGCCGGTGGTCGTCGTGGTCCCGGTCAACCAGCAGTACGCCATCCTCAAGGCGTTCGCCGAACTCAAGCACACCCCCGGCGTACCCGGGCTGGACCTACCCGGCATCGACATCACCGCGGTGGCCCGCGGCTACGGCTGCGCCACCACGGTCGTCGACACCCCTGACCAGTTCGGTGCGGCCCTGGGCACGGCGTTGCGCGCGGACGGGCCGACGGTGCTGCCGGTGCCGATCCGCACCGACATCCCGCCGATCCTCTAAGTGCAAGGAAGGGCCCCCTTTTAACGCCTGGTGCATAGGAAGGGCCCCCTTTTAACAGCCGAGCCGGACGCGACGGTGTGGACCGTCAGCCGCTGGCGAGCCGCAGCGGCGCTCCGGTGATCACGTCCAGGACCGGCCGAGCGCCCAGCGGCGTCTTGAGGACCACCTCGACCGGTTCCAGCTTCAGCATCTCGTTGCAGATGTCGGTGGTCCGGACGACCGTGCCGCCGACGACCACCACGTGGTCGTGCTCCTGCACCAGCGGGGTGATCCCGGAGTCGCAGCTGCCCACCCCGAGTCGGTAGGTCAGCGTCGCCCCGTCGACGGCCTGGATGTCCTGTGCACTGACCATGCCTTCCGGCGTGGGTCCGGACGGCCCGGCCGGTTCGGGTACGGCACCGACCGCGCTGGGCGCGACCGCGACCCGGGCGATCACGCCATCGATCTCCAGCACGGTGAACAGCCACGCGGGCACCTGCGCCGTACCGCGGCTGGTGCGTACCGGCGCGGTGCCCAACTCGACCTTCGTGACGGTCAGCGGGGCGCAGTCGTCGCCCTGTGGCCGGCTGCTGACCGGGTCGTCCGGCCCGCCCGGCGCGGCCGGTGGCGGGGTGGCGGGCTCCCTCGGCGGACCGGGGCAGGGCGGCGGATCACTCGGAGCGAGCTGCCGGTACGCCTCGGCGGCGCTGATCAGTGGCACCCGCAGCTCCCCGTCGGGGAAGCGGACTGTGCCGTCGGCGGCCGGCGCGGCGGGGATGTCGGCCTGGTCGCGGTACCAGCCGGCCAGGAAGGCCGTCTTGGTCGCCGCGGTGAACTCGGGATCGCCGACGAGCACGGTGGGCTCCTGCAGCGGTACGTAGCCCTTGCTCCACGCCGTACCGGGCCGCCATGCCTCGGCCACCGCGGTCGCCCGCTGGTCGAACGCGTCGTAGCGGTCGACCCGGATGCCGGGCTTGGCCGGCTCGGTGCCCGCCGGGGCGCACCCGGCCACGATCATCATCAGGGGCAGGCCCAGCAGGGCGGCTGATCGGCGCATACCGGTTCGACGGGCCGCTGCCCGGCCGGGTTCCCGATCACCGGCCGCTGCTCACCGGTCCACCCGGCCGGTTCGGCCGGAGGATGCGCAGACGACTGCGCGCCCCGGTCGGTGACCGGGGCGCGCAGTTCAGGTGGTGGAGGTGCCGGGAATCGAACCCGGGTCCTTCGCCGCCTTGCCAGGGCTTCTCCGAGCGCAGCTCGCTGTGCCTCTACTCGGCCCCTCCGATCACGCGAGCGAGTCGGTGTGACGGGCCCAGTCGCTGATTGATCTCGCCGCACGGACCCCGCGACCGGGTCCGGTTGGCCAGCCCTCTAGCTGATGCCGGCTAACTGGGTCGAAGGCACTCCCAGGCCGACAGACTTGCTACTCGCCTCAGGCGGCGAGAGCGAAGTCAGCGCGATTGTTCTTGGCGCTTATTGGTTTCCGACGAACGATTCTCGAGACGACGTCGGCTTCCTCGGCTCGCTTCCCCTGCCGTAACGTACGAAGTCGAAACCAGTCACCCCCTCGACAGGCCGCCGGATCCCGACGGCTCTGACAAGCCTAACGCCTGCCGCAACCGGATTCATCCCGAGCCCGGGCCAGCGACCCACCCCCGGAGCGAACCGGACATATCAGTCTTCCATCCCCTTACCCCGCCGGCCGGCCGCCCGGGCGATTTCCCGCTCGGCGTCCCGTTTGGCGAGGTCCTGGCGCTTGTCGTACGCCTTCTTGCCCTTGGCCAGGCCGATCTCCACCTTGGCCCAGCCGTCCGAGAAGTAGACCTGCAACGGCACCAGGGTCAGCCCGCTCTCCCGGGTCTTGCCGATCAGACGGTCGATCTCCAGCCGCTTGAGCAGCAGCTTGCGGGTACGCCGGGGCTCGTGGTTGGTCCAGGTGCCCTGCACGTACTCCGGGATGTGCATCCCGTGCAGGTACAGCTCACCGTCGCGCTCCTGGGCGAACGCGTCGACCAGCGACGCCCGCCCGGCCCGCAGCGACTTGACCTCGGTACCGGTCAACGCCATGCCCGCCTCGTACGTGTCGAGGATGGCGTAGTCGTGGCGGGCCTTCTTGTTGGAGGCGACGACCTTACGCCCCTTTTCCCGTGGCATCGCCGCGCCACCCCCTTCCCGTTCCTGCCTCCCGACCGGCGGCGACCGGCCGAAGAGCGGAGATCATGCTACCCGAACGACAAGGGCCCTCCCGCGCCGTTTATTCCGGCGCGGGAGGGCCCTGCCATCAGCAACTAGACCCGCAGGTAGAAGCGGAGGGTGACCCAGGCGGTGACCGCGCTGATCAGACCACCGATGCCGGCCATCAGCGGGAAGGTCAGGAACACCTCGCCCCAGCTCACCGGCGCGAACAGGCCCTGCAGGGCGCTGAGTGCGTCGTCGAAGAGGAACTTCTTCAACGCGACCAGCGCACCGAGGCCGAGCAACGAACCGAACAGGCCGGCGACAACCGCCTCCAGCACGAACGGCGCCTGGATGAACCAGTTGGAGGCGCCGACGAGCTTCATGACCGCGACCTCACGCCGCTTGCTGTACGCGGCGACCTGGATGGTGTTGGCGACCAGCAGCAGCGCGGCGATGGCCATGGCGACCGCGGCGGCCAGCGCGATGTTCTGCCCGGCGGTGAACAGGTTGAAGATCTTGTCGAGCACCTGACTCTGGTCGACGACCTGGTCGACCCCCTCGGCCGAGGCGTACTGGTCGGAGATGGTCTTGTACTGCTGCGGGTCGACCAGCTTGATCCGGTACGACTCGGGCAACTGGTCCGCCTTGACCGCGCTCAGCAGGTCCGGGGAGTCCCGGAACATCTCCTGGAAACGCTGGAACGCCTCGTCCTTGTTGACGTAGGTGACGTCCGAGACCAGCGGGTCGGCGTCCAGCCGGGTGGCGAGGTCGGCGCGCTGCTCCTCGGTGACCTCGCCGTTCAGGAAGATCGAGACCTGGATGTTCTCGAAGTACAGCTCCTTCATGTCGGCGACCTTGGTGTAGATCAGGCCGCTGGCACCGAGCATGGTCAGCGAGACCGCCATCGTGATGATCATCGCGATGGTCATGGTCACGTTGCGCCACAGTCCGACCAGTACCTCGGACAGGACGTATTTCATCCGCATCGGGATTTCCTCCGGCTCTCCGGCGTGAGGTGTTCGTCGTCAGATCGGGGTGCGGTGGGTTGGTCTCGTCACCCGTAGACGCCGCGGGCCTGGTCGCGGACGATGCGGCCGCTCTCGATCTCGATGACCCGGCGGCGCATCTGGTTCACGATGTTGGAGTCGTGCGTGACCATCACGACGGTCGTGCCGGTGCGGTTGATCCGGTCCAGCAGGCGCATGATCTCGATGGACGTGTCCGGGTCGAGGTTTCCGGTCGGCTCGTCGGCCAGCAGGATCAGCGGACGGTTCACGAACGCCCGGGCCACCGCCACCCGCTGCTGCTCACCGCCGGAGAGCTCGTGCGGGTAGCGGTGCTCCTTGCCGCCGAGGCCGACCAGCTCCAGCACCTCCGGCACGACCCGGCGGGCGACCGCCTTGGTCTTGCCGATCACCTCGAGAGCGAAGGCCACGTTCTCGTAGGCGGTGCGGTTGGGCAGCAGCCGGAAGTCCTGGAAGACGCAGCCGATCGAACGGCGGAAGTGCGGACGCTTCCAGGACCGCATCGAGGTGACGTCCTTGCCGTTCACGACGACCCGCCCCTTGCTGGGGGTGACCTCGTGCAGCAGCATCTTGACGATGGTGGACTTGCCGGAGCCGGATGGGCCGATGAAGAAGACGAACTCGCCCTTGTCGATCGACACGGACACGTTGTCGAGCGAAGGCCGCGACGCCTTCGGGTACGTCTTCGTCACTTGCTCAAGCTGAATCACGGGTGGAGAGTCTACGCGGTGTAACTGTCATGCCAAGTGCTACGCCCCGCAGATGCGGGACATGTCATCGAATCAGCACGTCACGTAGAGATCGATGACGCACTCCGCCAACGATCGATCACGCACGGTCGCCGGCGAGTTGCTGCTGCTTGCGCCACCGGATGCCGGCCTCGATGAAGGAGTCCAGCTCACCGTCGAAGACCGAGGTCGGATTGCCGGTCTCCTGCTCGGTACGCAGATCCTTCACCATCTGATACGGGTGCAGCACGTACGACCGCATCTGGTCACCCCAGGAGCCCGCGGCCTCGGTCTTGAGACCCTGGAGCTTGGCCTGCTCCTCCTGGCGCTTGCGCTCCAGCAGCCGGGCCTGCAGCACCCGCAGCGCGGACGCCTTGTTCTGCAGCTGCGACTTCTCGTTCTGGCAGGTCACCACGATCCCGGTCGGGATGTGGGTGATCCGCACCGCCGAGTCGGTGGTGTTGACGCTCTGGCCACCCGGCCCCGAGGAGCGGTAGACGTCGATCCGCATCTCGTTCTCGGGGATGTCGATGTGGTCGGTCTGCTCCACCACCGGCAGCACCTCGACCCCGGCAAAGCTGGTCTGCCGCCGACCCTGGTTGTCGAACGGGCTGATCCGGACCAGCCGGTGGGTGCCGGATTCCACGCTGAGCGTGCCGTAGGCGTACGGAACCTTGACCGTGAAGGTGGCCGACTTCAGACCCGCCTCCTCGGCGTACGAGGTCTCGTAGACCTCGGTCGGGTAACCGTGCCGCTCGGCCCAGCGCAGGTACATCCGCAGCAGCATCTCGGCGAAGTCCGCCGCGTCCACGCCACCGGCGCCCGCCCGGATGGCCACCAGCGCCTCCCGGGAGTCGTACTCACCGGAGAGCAGGGTGCGGACCTCCATCTCCTGGATGGCCTTGCCGAGCCCGGCGATCTCCGTCTCGACCTCGGTGAGCACCCCCGAGTCGGACTCCGCCTCGGCCAGCTCCAGCAGCACGTGCGCGTCGTCGAGGCGCGACCGCAGGCTGCCGAGCTTGTCGATCTCGCCGTTGACGTACGACAGCTGCGAGGTCACCTGCTGGGCGCGGGCCTGGTCGTCCCACAGATCCGGGGCGGACGCCTCCTGCTCCAAGCGGGCCTTGTCCCCGCGCAGGCGGTCGAGGTCGAGCACCGCCTCGATGTTGCGCAGGGTGGCGTCGAGTTCCTTGAGCTGTTCGGCGTAGTCGGCAGCGGTCACGACAGACAAGGGTACTGCTCGGACGAGGAGTGAGCTTGCGAGCCCCGCAGTCCGAGCCAAAACCAGCACTGCTCGGACGAGGAATGAGCTTGCGAGCGCCGCGATCCGGGGCGGAAAGCCGGCGACGGGGGCAGCCGGCGGGCGCGAAGGGGCCGGGGGCGGGGCGCGGCGGGGGGTCAGCCGGCGGCGGCGGTCTTCAGCCAGGACAGGGCGGCCTTGTGGTACGCCACGGCGAACTCCAGTGCGCTCGCGTCGTACGTGTCGCCTTCCTTCTTGGCGTTCTTGACCTGCTCGCGGACCCGGGCCAGGGCCTCGGTGTGGTACTCGTTGGCCGCGGCCTGAAGGTTCTTCAGCTGGGTCGGGGAATGCAGCTGCCCGAAGGCGATGCGCAGGGCGATCGGGTTGCGGATGGTGTCCCGCCCCGGGTCCTCGGCCAGCCAGCGGGAGAATGTCCGTTTTCCGGCGGCCGTGATGCCGTACGGCTGACTCATCCGCGGCCCGGGCTTGCCCAGCCGGACGAAACCCCGATCGGCCAGCACCGGCAGCTCCCGGTAGACCTGGCTGCGGGTCATCGACCAGTACGGCGCCAGTCGGCGCTCGGCGGCGGCCATCAACTGGCCACCTGTCATGGGACCCTCATGGAGCAGCCCGAGCAGGGCCGCCGCCGTAGGGTTGACTCCGGATTCCGCCATGCCCATCACGCTGCCACTTTGCCGGGCCGGCGTCCAGGATTTCACGGTTTCGCCACCGATTGGGGTTTCCTATGTGCACTGTCGGCGCACGACGGTCGACCAGCACCGCCACCACCCACCCTGCGCGAAGCCGGCGGGTCGCGGTTAAGAAGGGGCCCCTCCTATACACCAGGCGTTAAGAAGGGGCCCTTCCTTACCGCTCAGCCCATGTGGGGGTAGGTGTGGTCGGTGGGCGGCACGAAGGTCTCCTTGATGGTCCGGGGGGACATCCAGCGGACCAGGTTGTGCCAGGAGCCGGCCTTGTCGTTGGTGCCGCTGGCCCGGGCACCACCGAAGGGCTGCTGGCCGACCACCGCGCCGGTCGGCTTGTCGTTGATGTAGAAGTTGCCGGCGGCGTACCGCATCTTCTCGGCCACCGCGTCGACCACCCGGCGGTCGGTGGCGAAGATCGAACCGGTCAGCGCGTACGGGGCGATCGACTCGGCCTGCGCGACCACGTCGTCGAAGCGGGCGTCGTCGAAGACGTGCACGCCGAGGATCGGCCCGAAGTACTCGGTGGTGAACGTCTCGTGTGCTGGGTCGCCGCATTCGAAGATCGTCGGCCGGACGAACCAGCCGACCGAGTCGTCGGCGGTGCCGCCGGCGATGATCCGGCAGCTGTCGTCGGAGGAGATCAGCTCCAGGGCGGCGGTGTGCCGGGAGAACGCCTTGTCGTCGATCACCGCGCCGCCGAAGTTGCGGAAGTCGGTGACGTCGCCGTAGGCCAGCCCGTCGGCGGTGGCGGCCAGCCGGTCGCGCAGGCCGCCCTCCCAGATCGACCGCGGAACGTACGCCCGGGAGGCCGCCGAGCACTTCTGGCCCTGGTACTCGAAGGCGCCCCGGATCAGCGCGGTGTGCAGGGCGTCGACGTCGGCGCTGGTGTGCGCGACCACGAAGTCCTTGCCGCCGGTCTCACCGACCAGCCGCGGGTAGCCCCGGTAGGCCGCGATGTTCTCCCCGACGGTGCGCCACAGGTGCTGGAAGACTTTGGTGGACCCGGTGAAGTGGATGCCGGCCAGGTCCGGGTCGGCCAGCACCACGTCGGAGACCTCCTCGCCCCGGCCGGTGACCATGTTGATCACGCCGGGCGGCAGGCCGGCCGCCTCGAACAGCCGCATGGTGAAGTGCGCCGCGAACTGCTGCGTCGGACCCGGCTTCCAGACCACGGTGTTGCCGAGCAGGGCCGGCGCCGAGGGCAGGTTGCCGGCGATCGCGGTGAAGTTGAACGGGGTGACCGCGTAGACGAAGCCCTCCAGCGGTCGGTGGTCGAAGCGGTTCCACACGCCCGGCGAGGACATCGGCTGCTCGGCGAGCAACTTGCGGGCGAAGTACACGTTGAACCGGAGGAAGTCGATGAACTCGCAGGCCGAGTCGATCTCGGCCTGCACGGCGGTCTTCGACTGGCCGAGCATGGTGGCCGCGTTGAGGGTGTCCCGCCACGGGCCGGCGAGCAGCTCGGCGGCGCGCAGGAAGATGGCGGCCCGCTCCTCGAAGGGCAGCGCACGCCACCCCGGTGCGGCGTCCTTGGCCGCCTTGACCGCCGCCCGGGCGTCGTCGTGGGTGGCGTGCCCGGTGACCCCGAGCACGTGGGCGTGCCGGTGCGGCTGCACCACCTGGATCGGCTCGCCGCCGGCCATCCGCTGCTCGCCCGCGATGGTCATCGGCAGCTCGATCCGGTCGGCGGCCAGCTCGGTGAGCCGCCCCTGGAGCCGTTCCCGGTCGGTGCTGCCCGGCTCGTAGGTGCGCACCGGCTCGTTGTGTGGCTCGGGTACGGAGAACACGGCGTCCATCAGGGCTCCTGGCGATCTCGACGGCGGTGGCGAAACCGGCCCCGCCACGGGCGGGACCTCGGCCAATCCTCCCATGACAACCGGCTGCCGATCACACCCCGGCCACCCGCATGCCGTTGATCAAGAGGCACTCGCTCGCATTCGGCGCGGATTCGTACCCGAGAGTGGTCAACGACCGAAGGAAAGCAGGCCCGCCGGGCGACGTGCGGGGTTCGGGCTTCGATCCGGAACGGGCGCGTACGCTGGGTTGCCGGTGACGTACCCGGGCCAGGTCGTCGGGCCCGGCGGCGAAGGGGAGACGATGAGCAACCAGCCCGGCGGGTCGACCGCCGCGCAGCCCGACCGACCGGAGGCCGTCGCCCCGGTCGACCGGATGGCCACCGCCACCGACGCGCCGGGCGACGACGCGGCCACTCCGGCCGGGAACCCGGCGCTCGCGCCCGGCACCCTGGCCCTGGCGCTGCTGGCAGTGGGCTGGCTGGTCGCGATGCTCTGGTCGACCCGGGAAGCGATCGACTCGGCCACCGCCGGCGTCACCGCGGTCAGCCTGTCGGCCTTCGCGTTGCCCGGCGTGATCTCGGCCGCGCTGGTCACCGGCGCCGCGGTAGGGCTGGCGGCCGGCGAACCGGTCACCCGCCGCCGCGATCGGGTGACCCTGCGATTCGCGGTGGCGGTCGGCGCCGGCCTGCTGGTCGGGCTCGCCGCCGCGCTCACGATCAACCTCAGCTACGCCGACAACACGACCACCCGAACGATCGCCGGCACCGCCGCCGCCGCGGCCATCATCGGCGGCGCGCTGGCCGGCGCCCGCAACGGCGCGGTGGTCGGTGCCGTGGCCTCCGCCTCGTTGGGCACGCTGGTCTTCGTCGTGGCCTTCAGCGTGGCCCGGGACCCGCTGTTCGACCTCTTCGGCGCCGGCGACAGCCAGCAGTCGCTGGTCAGCGCGGCCACCTGGGTCTCGCGCACCGAGTCGCTGCTCGCCGGGCTCGTCGCCGGTGGTCTGGCCTTCGGCTACCTCACCTGGGCCCGACGGCGGGGCGCCGCCCGCGGCGCTGCCACCGGGCTGCGCTGGCCGGCGTACCTCGTCGCCGGTGCGGGCCCCGGGCTCCTGCTCCTGCTCGCCGAGGTGATCATCCGGGTCGGCGGACGTTCGCTGATCGACCTGGCGGCGGCGCTGAGCGAGGCCGACGCGGTGGCGCAGACCTCACTCGGCACCTCCCGGGTGGACAACGGCATCTGGGTGCTGTTCGTCGGCGCGCTGACCGCCATGATCGCGTTCGGCCGCACCCTCACCCCGGCCCCCGAGGACGACGCGGCCGAGCCGGCCACCGCAGCCGCGCCGAAGCCCGCGATCGCCGACGAGTCGAGCACCGGCACCACCGCCCGCTGACTGCGGCTGCCGGTCAGTCCTGGCCGGAGGCGGCGCGCAGCAGCGACTCCAGCTCGCTGGGGTCGTACCACTCCAGTTCGTGGTCCTCGGCACCGTCGACGGTGAACTGGGCGTCCGGGTCACCGGCCAACGCCTCCACCACCACGTTCGCGGCGGCGGCGACGTCCGGCATGGCCTCGGCGCCGTCCACGTGGATGGCCGCCACGGCGCTGGCTGGCACCGCCGCGCCCAGCTCCACCACGCTGGAACCCAGCTCACCGTCACCCCGGCCGAGCGCGGCGGCGGGCAGGTCCGCCGAGACCACCACCCGTCGGCGCGGTGCGGCCTGGTCGTGGCGGATCAGTTGCAGGGCGTCCTGGGCGGCCCGGGTGAAGGCGACGTACTCCAGCTCCTCCTCGTCGCCCTCGGCGTACCACTCGCGCATGTACCGCACCGGCGACCTGTGCCGTTGGCTGCCGGACGGCTCGGTCGAAT
>NZ_JBFBAO010000116.1:0-17262 GCF_040682255.1 Micromonospora sp. NPDC051296
AAGGCGGCGGACGGCATCGGGCAGATCCAGAACTGGCTGCGGGACGGGCCGCTCAACCTCTCCGACCGGACGCTCGACCACTACATCCAGGCCGGGCAGAACTGGATCAACGAGAACACGCAGATGTTGACCAGCGGCGCGCTCTCCACCGCCGGTACCGTGGTGGAGATATTCACCGGTGCCCTGCTGGTGCTGTTCGCCACGTTCTTCTTCCTCCGCGACGGAGGGCGGATCTGGCGGTTCCTCGTCGGGATGTTTCCCGCCGCCGCCCGCTGGGGGGTCGACGACGCCGGCCGCGCCTCCTGGCTGACCCTGGTGGCCTACGTTCGAGCCACCGTGTTGGTGGCGTTCATCGACGCGGTGGGCATCGGCATCGCGCTGGTGCTGTTCGACGTGCCGTTCGCCTTCGCGCTGGCCGCACTCGTGTTCCTCAGCGCGTTCATCCCGATCGTCGGTGCGACGCTGTCCGGGGCGGTGGCGGTCCTGGTCGCCCTCGTCGACGGTGGTTGGGTCACCGCGCTGTTCATCCTTGGGGCGGTGATCGTGGTCCAGCAGTTGGAGGGCAACGTGCTCCAGCCCTGGATCATGGGGAGAGCGGTGGCCCTCCACCCACTGCCCGTGGTGCTGGCGGTCACCGCCGGCGTGGTGCTCGACGGCATCTTCGGCGCGCTCATCGCCGTACCGCTGATCGCCGTGGTCAACACCGCGGTCCGCCGCCTGGCCCGGCGCCGGTCGGAGGCGCCGGCACCGACCCCGGCGGCGGTCGTGGTCAGGTCCACCCCGCCGTGAGCAACCCCCGGCCGGCCGGGTGGGGCAGTCAGGGGGCTTGGTCGGGGGTGCGGGTGAAGACGAAGGTGGCGACGTCCAGGGCGACGGGGTGGCCCGTCTCGTCGCGTCGTACGGCCAGCACCTCGCCGTCCTCCGGGCCGCTGCGACCGCGCCAGCGGTCGGGGCCCTCCGGGGCGTACCGGCTGGTCCGGTCGCCGCGCAGGCTCCCGACCAGCTCGCCGGTGGCGGGATCCCAGGTGACGTCGAGCGGGAAGCCCATCCACCACCAGCGGCCGGTGAGCGCGGCCAGGTCGGCCGGGGGCGGGGCGTCGGCCGGCTGCCAGGGGCGGGCCGGTGCGGGCTCGGTGTCCAGTACGCGGGTCAGGATCTGGTGGCCCAGTGGACCGATGCCGCCGGTCCGGAAGCCGTACGAGTTGGCGAAGCCGACGATGCCGGTGCGGCTGCGGCGGTGCACGGCCAGGGCGGCGACGTAGCCGGGCATCGAGCCGCCGTGCCCGGCGTACACCCGGTCGCCCTCGCGGGTCAGCTGGATGCCGAGGCCGTACCCGCCGCGCCAGGAGTCCAGGTCGCCGATGACCACCGGGGCGCACATCTCGTCGAGGGTGTCCGGGGCGAGCACGGCCGGGTCGGGGTCGGCGAGAAAGGCCGCCCAGCGGGCGAGATCCGCGACGGTGGACCACAGTTGCCCGGCCGGGGCCATGGCGCGGGTGTCCGTACGCGGCTCCTCCCGCAGCGTGTCGTGCCACGGGTGCACCACGTAGCCCCGGGCGTACGGCTCGGTGGCCGCGTACGTGGTGCGGTGCATGCCCAGCGGCGTGAGGATCCGCTCGCGCACCAGCTGCGTCCACGGGGTGCCGGTGATCCGCTCCAGCGCCCCGCCGAGCAGCCCGTACGCCAGGTTGGAGTAGTGGAAGGCGCGGTGCGGCGGGTAGGCGACCTTCGCGGCGGAGAACCCGGCCAGCAGGGTGGCCACGTCGACGCCCTCGCTGCGTTCCCACCACGGCCCGTCGGGCTCGCGTTGCAGGCCCCCGGCGTGCCCGAGCAGCTGGCGCAGGGTGACCGCGCCGGCCGCAACGGCCTCGGGCAGATGTTGCCGCAGCGGATCGTCCAGCGCCAGTCGACCGGCGTCGCGTTCCTGCATGATCAGCACCGCGGTCATCGTCTTGGTGATCGAGCCGATGCGGTACTGCAGGTCGGCGTCGGGCCGCGGGTGGCTGCCGGCGGCGGCCAGGTGCGCCACCGTGCCGTCGCGGATCACGCCGACGACCAACGACGGGGCGTGGCCGGTGGACTGCGCGTCGGCCACCAGGGCATCGACCTGCCGGGCGGTTTCGGGACGCAGGGGCACGAACGTCTCCCTCGATGGTGGTGGGGCGGTGCCTTCGATCATGACAGTTCGATGACACGTGCGTTGGCGTGTCACGATCGTGTTGTGGAAGCGGTGCTGTGGATCGTTCTTGGTGTGGTACTGGCGGTCGCCGAAATCTTCACGGCGACGCTGTTCCTGATCATGTTCGCGGTCGGTGCGTTCGCTGCTGCCGGTGCCGCCGCGCTCGGTGCCCCGGTGGGGGTGCAGGCGGTGGTCTTCGCCGCCGTGTCGGCGTTGACCGTGCTCGCCGCCCGCCCGGTCATCCAGGGGCACAGGCTGTCGGCGATGGAGAGCGGCGACACCCCGTTCGGGATCGAGGCGATCGAGGGCTCCACCGCCCTGGTGCTGGAGCAGGTCGACACCGACCAGGGCATGGTGAAGATCGACGGCGAGTTGTGGACCGCCCGCGCCTACGACGCCACCCAGGTTTTGGCACCCGGCGAAAGGGTGCAGGTTATCCAGGTCAAGGGAGCGGTAGCCCTGGTCTGGCGGGACGTTTCGACGCCCGGTGAGCTACCCGAAGCGGAAAGGTGAACGGATGGAACTTGTCTTCCCCGTCCTGTTGATAGGCGTTGCCCTGATTGCGGTGATCACTCTGGCCAAGGCGTTGCGGATCGTGCCGCAGCAGCGTCAGGACGTGGTCGAGCGGCTCGGTCGGTACAAGCGCACGCTGAACCCGGGGCTGAACCTCCTCGTGCCGTTCATCGACTCGGTGCGTACCAAGGTCGACATGCGCGAGCAGGTGGTCAGCTTCCCGCCGCAGCCGGTGATCACCTCGGACAACCTGGTCGTGTCGATCGACACGGTGCTTTACTTCAAGGTCGTGGACTCGGTCCGGGCCACCTACGAGATCTCCAACTTCCTCCAGGCGATCGAGCAGCTCACCGTCACCACGCTGCGGAACGTGATCGGCTCGTTGGACCTGGAGCGCGCCCTGACCAGCCGCGAGGAGATCAACCGGCACCTGTCCGGCGTGCTGGACGAGACCACCGGCCGGTGGGGCATCAAGGTGACCCGGGTCGAGATCAAGGCCATCGAGCCGCCGCCGAGCATCCGCGACTCGATGGAGAAGCAGATGCGCGCCGAGCGGGACCGCCGTGCCGCGATCCTGAACGCCGAGGGGCACAAGCAGTCGCAGATCCTCTCCGCCGAGGGTGAGAAGCAGGCGGCGGTGCTGCGCGCTGACGGTGACCGGCAGGCCCGCATCCTGCAGGCCGAGGGCCAGGCGAAGGCGATCCGGACCGTGTTCGACGCCATCCACCAGGCCAACCCGAGCCAGAAGGTGCTCGCCTACCAGTACCTCCAGGCCCTGCCGCAGATCGCCAACGGCACGGCCAACAAGGTGTGGATCGTGCCGGCCGAGCTGACCAAGGCCCTGGAGGGCATGGGCGGCGCGCTCGGCGGGCTGAGCCAGATGGTCGGCGACGTGCCGAGCAAGCAGGCCTCCGACGACGCCAGCGCGGTCGAGCGGGAGGCCGCCGAGGCCGCGCAGGCCGCCGCCGCGGCGGCCCAGGAGATCCACGACGAGGTACGCGTGGCCGAGGCGCAGGCCACCGGCGGCCAGGAACAGCCGGGCCTGCCCGCACCCGAGCCGGTATCCCCGGCGAGCCTGCTCGACGACCCGGCCGACCAGCGCGAGCGGGGCTGACCCCGGGCCGAACCGGCAGCTGCCGGTAAATGCGAGAAAGGCTCATGAGGCGCTCCGGTGCCTGCCACCATCGGTCGTAGTGCGGGTGGTGACCAGGCATCGGGGCGCCTCGGCGTGTCCCGGCACCGCTCGTGGATGAGCGAGGTGACGGATGGATCCACTGAAGCGGTTGTGGTCCACGCCGGACGAGCCGGGAGCGCACGACCCCGCCGGGCCGTTGGGCAGCCGGCGTACCGGCGGCGGCTTCGGCGTCCTGCCCTTCGTCGACGAGCCGGCTCCGCCCGGACCAGCCACCAACGCCAGTTGGGCCTGGTCCCTGCGCCGGCTGGCCCGGGCCGCGATCTGGCTGCTGCCGGCGTACGCGATCCTCTACGGCGTGGTGGCGATGGCCAGCGACGGCGGGGTGGGCAACGACCCGTACCCGGCCGACGGACGACCGCTGTACCTGGTCGGCTGGGTGGTCGCGGTCTGGCTCGGCCTGCTGGCCCTGCTCGGGCTGACCGGTCTGCTCGCCGCCACCCGCAGCCGCCGCTCCGCCGTGGCCGGGCTGCTGGTCAGCATCGCCGGCACGGTGCTGATGCTGCCCTTCGCCGGGCTGGCCGAGCAGACCCCGGTCTTCGGCACCACCGCCCGGACCCTGGTCCTGGTCGGGGCGACCTGTTACAGCGTGGGTTGGCTGTGCACCGGGTGGGCGGTGGCCCGCTCGGGCATGTTCAGCATCGGGGACGGGACGATGCTGATGATCGCCAGCCCGCTGCTCGGCCTCGGCGGGGCGTTGATCGGCTCGCTGCAGACCTTCGGGGCGATCTTCGCGTTGATCGCCGGTATCGGCATCGCCTACCGTTCCGGCCGCCTGATGCCGCAGGAGATCCTCCGCGACGCCACCAGCGCCAGCGTCGCCACGGCCGGGCCGGCCGGACCGGCGGGGCCGGCGGGACCGGCTGGCCCGGGCGGTGCCGGCCCACTGGGCGCGGCCTGATCGGGCGGTGCGGCCTGACCCGGCAGCCCCGGGGGTGCTCCCGGGCGAGAAATTGGCGGCAACCCCGGCGCGGAAATCAATAACCCCCGAGCGGAGAAACTGTCGGATCACGGACCGGCTGCCATCCGCTCGGCGGGTGACGTCCCTTCTTCGGCGGGCCCCGGCGAACGCGCGATCAGGGCGGGTACGGTCGCGCCGGTGACCGCCGGGACTCTTCGGCCATTGTCGGCGGACATATCGCCGAGGTGTCGTTGCTCTTGACCATGCCACCATGGGTGCTCATTTCCCAGCCGTGAGACATTCATGGAGCCGGTGTTGTGGCGACATTTCCCCGATTGGCCGTGCTGTTGTGCGACACCGACGGCACCGCCGGACGGCTCTACCAGGAACTGACCCAGAACCCCCTGGTACGACGCCTGAGGGTGGCGGGCAGCCTGGACGAGGCGGCGCGGCGAACCGCGGATGGCGAGTTCGACGTGGTCGTCGTCGATCCACTGTCGACCGGACTGGTCGGAGCCGGGGAGTTCGCCCTGGCCCGCGCGGATGCGGGGACGGCCGTCGTGCTGTACGTCGATCTGGCCGAGGTCGAGGCCCGGGCGTCGGTGTTCTACCACGGTGAGCGGGCCCGGTTGAAGGACCTGTTCATCCTCGACCGACGAATCCCGCCGGCGGTGCTGGCCGCCGAGGCGAACGAAGTGCTGATCAAATGCCAGGCGTTGCGGCTGCTGGCCACCGGCCGGGTGCGTGCCGACCGACTGCTCGACGAGGTACGCGACATCGCGGTCAGCACGGGCGACGGCGAGTTGGGGCAACTGGTGGAAGAGGTCGGCGAGACCCGGATCCTGGAGCGGGTGCGCCCGGACGTGGAGTTGGTCCGCCCGGCCACCGCCGGCACGGTCTTCCTGTCGCACCGGTCCGACGAGGCGGACGGGTACGTACGGGGGCTGACGGAGCTGTTGGAGGACAAGGGCTTCACCGTGGTCACCGGGCGGGGCGCCGACGGCTACGTCGGCACGGCCGTGCTCAACCGGATCCGGGACTGCGAGTTCTTCGTGTCGTTGATGACCCGGGAGCGGCCGTTGGCCGGGGACGGCGAGCGGTACGCCACGAGCGCCTGGCTGGTCGAGGAGAAGGGTGCCGCCCTGGCCTTCCGCAAGTACATGGTGCTGCTGGTGGAGGAGGGGGTGGACGACATCGGCCGGCTGCAGGGGGACTGGCAGCGACACCGGTTCACGCCCACGACCTTCACCACCGCGGCCCGTGCCGCGGTCGCCCAGCTGGGCCGGCACAGTGGACGGAACGAGGCGGCATGATCTACGGGAATCCCGTCGACCGTTGGCCCATCCTCCGTTCGGCCTAATTCATGTCAGCTGATGGAATGATTTACGGCTCGTGCTTGTGTGCTAATTGTTCTGCTGGCCGCCATGGGGATTGCAGATTGCGAAATGACAGCAGCCGGAAAGGTGCGCGGTGTTGCCGCCCGGCCCTATTGTTGGGCTAATCGGCGACCGGCCCTGACTTCGTCGGAGGACGTTGTGGCAGAGGCGATACGCGCGTGGGGTGCGCCGGGGGGCGACGTACCCATGCGACGATCCGCGCCGGTCGCCGATTCCCGGTCCACTTCCGCGCCGCCGGCCCGTGCCGGGCACCCCTACTTCGAGTGCGAGCCGCACCGAGTGGCCGCGGTCGAGGCGATCCGGGCCGGCCGGGTACCACTCAAATTCGCCTACGCCGGCAGCGCCGCCTACACCCACGACACGTACGCCCGCTCGGCCGGCTACCTGAGCATGCTGACCTCCGCCCGGCACGAGGCGGACGCCCTGATCACGGCCGGGGTGGTGGCCGCCGGGGCGCTCGCCGTGGCCGAGATCGGCCCGGGCAACGGCGGGCGCAGCCGGGCCTTCCTCGCCCGGCTGGCCAACCGGGGCCGACCCTGCCGGCGGTACCTCGCACTCGACTTCAGCGAGACCCTGTTGGGGATCGCCTGCGCCCGGCTCGCCCGCTTCGCCGGAGGCCGGATGAGCGTTGACTCAGACGTGTGGGACATCGAGTGCGGCGCCTCGCGGAGCGTGGAGCGCTGGCGGCGCGGGACGGCACCCGTCGTCGGCTGCCTGCTCGGTCACACGCTGGGTAACGTCGAGCATCCCGCCGCCGCGTTGGCGAACATCGGGGCCGCGCTGCGCCCCGACGACGTGCTGCTGCTCAGTGTCGCCGTCGGCCCGCCCGACGAGTCGGCATCGGTCGTCCTGGCACCGTACCGGTCGCCGGAGTTCCGCGCCGCCGCGCTGCAGCCGCTGCTCGCCGCCGGCCTGCCCGACGCCACGCTGGAACTCGTGCTGAGCTGGCGGAACGGCGTGGTGATCGGCGAGGCGGTGCTGCGCCGGCCGGTGTCGATGGACGGCCGGACGCTGGCCGCCGGGCACCGCATCCGTTGCTTCAAGTCCCGGAGGTTCCGCCCCCACGACGTCATCGCCGCCGTCGGGGACGCGGGTTGGCAGATCCGTGACGCCGTGTCCGCGCCGGGTGGCAACCACCTGGTCGTCACGGCGTCGCGACGGTGAGGGGAGTGGCCGAGGTGGCCGAGCCGAGCAGAACCCCGGAACGAATGACACCCGCCGAGCTGATCGAACGGGCCCGCCGCGCGAACCTGTTCTTCCGGGCGTCCTACGAGGGCACCGACACGCAGAGCGTACGGCTGCCGGGCGCGGCGGTCGACGAGCTGATCCAGGGCCTGGCTTCCGGGGTGCACAGCGAGCTGTGCCAGATCGTCCCGTACTCCACCGCCAGCCGGCCGACCGACCTGTTCACCCGGGCGGTGTTTCGGCAGCTGGCGCAGCGGGCCACGGTCCGCCGGATGTACCTCGTGCCGGGCGAGGACGTGAGCGGCAGCGACATCGACCGCCAGTTGGCCGAGGATCGCGCCAACGATCTGCACCCGGTGAAGGTGCCGGTGCGCCTCGACGGGAAGACCGCGCTCGGCGGTAAGACCACGCAGGTGCCGATGACCGACATGTGGCTCATCGACCGCCAGGTGGTGGTTCGGCAGGAGGTGGGGCGCGACGGGCTGGCGTCCTGGGTCGTCAGCCGGCACTCCGAGGACGTGGAGCGGGCCTGGTCGCTCTGGACGGACCTGATGAGCCGGGTCCCGGTCGCCGGCGAGGACCAGCGCCGCCGGCCCGGGCCGGAACTGACCCGGTCGTTGCTCCAGTCCGCCAGCATGCTGTACGCGATGGCACCGATGTCGTGCGGTCCGTCGCATCAGGACAGCGTCAACTGCTCCTGGTACCACGCCGCCTGGCAGTACCTCCGCCTGTTCGACATGGTGAGCAGCCCGCAGTGGCATGCGCAGTTCTACACCGAGCGGCTGGTCGAGGCGGTGCGCCGCGGCGCTCGGCGGGTGCTGATCAGCGGCACCGCCGACTACACCACGCTGGCGTTCGTGCTGGACGCGATCCGGTCGGCCACCGGTGACCTGCCTGAGCAGCTGGACGTGCACGTGGTGGACAAGTGCCAGACCCCGTTGCTGGCCTGCCACTGGTACGCCAAGCAGCTGGGCACCGAGGTCCACGTGCACAAGGCCGACATCACCTGCCCGGACGCGGTACGGCGGCTCGTGGACGGCGGCCCGTTCGACCTGGTGGTGGCGGACGCCTTCCTGACCCGCTTCGACCGGGCCGACGCGGCGACCGTGATCGACAGTTGGTCGGACCTGCTGCGGCCGGGCGGAACGGTGGTCACCACCGTGCGGCTGCACGAGGGCAACGAATGGCCGAGCTCCGACGAGGCGCAGGACGACCGGCACCGGGTGACCGACCTGGTCGACGACTTCGAGTTGCGGTTCCGCGAGCGCGCCGCCAGCTGGCGGGGCCTGCTCTCGGTGCAGCTGGAGGAGCTGTCCGCGGCCGTTCGCCGGTACGCCGCCCGGATGGAGAGCCACGACCTGGGCGACGCCGAGGAGATCCGTACGGCGTTCGGTCGGAGCGGTTTCACCCTGCTGTCCGGCTTCGAGGTCGAGGGTGTCGAAGGCGAGTTGGTCCGCACCAAGTACCTGCGGTTGTGCGCCCAGCTGTCCGGCGACAGTGGAGGATCCGGCGGTTAGCATCGGGTTGTCTGGTGATTGTCGGCTGACCCAGGGTGATGCGTCAGAGGGGGGATGCGTCGGTGACGGACGAGCCGCCTGATGGCTGGATGACCGTCAACGCCCTCGGGCCGGAGCCCGACGCGTTCAAACTCCTCGGTGCCGCGCGTCAGGATCTGCTCGTGCAGTTGCCGTCTTCCGGCGGGCGGCGCGCGGCGTTGCATGTCCTGCCGGAGGCCAGTATCGAGTTCGCCGACGGTGTCGGTCACGGCCTGGTGGTCCGGGTGGAGGCCCCCGGCGGTGCGACCGAGGTACGACTGTCCGAGACCGCGTTACGGGCGGCCAGCACCTCGGCGTCGGCCGGCATCACCCCGCTGGTGCTGTTGAGCTGCGCGCTGTCCGGTGAGGCGCTGCGGCCGGAGTGGCGGCCCCAGCGGGTGGGGCACGCGCAGCTGCCCGGCCCGGCCACCTTGGAGTACTACTCCCGGTTGCACCGCGTCACGCCCGGCTCGAGCAAGGTCGCGGAGGAGTTGGCGGCCGGGCACGATGTGATGGTCATCGGCGACCACGGCTGCGGCAAGTCGGCGCTGGTGGCCAACGTGGCCGAGCAGCGGCTGGACCAGGGCGACGGGGTGGTGTGGCTGAACATGAGCGACCCGGCGGACGGGCCGGAGTCGATCGTGTTGGCGTTGCTGGAGCAGGACCCCAGCGCCACCGGGGAATACCTTGTGGTGCTGGAGAATCTGCACGCCAACATGCTGGTGCGCAACACGTTGTTCAGCTGTCTGGAACGGCTGCGGAGCGACTTCGGGCTGCGGCTGCAGGTGCTGGCGACGAGCTGGAAGTCGGCGGCGGCGCTGCTGCGGCACGGCGAGCCGAACCGGGCGCTGAAGCCGGTGTTGGCGGAGGGCCGGCAGCTGATCAACCAGTTGCTGGTCGGCAGCCGGCTCGACGACACCGCCCGGGCGACGGTACGCAGCCTGGCGCAGAACGACGCGCACATCGCGCTGACCGCGATGGAGCTGTACGGCACCCTGGGCCGGGTGCCGACCGAGGCGGATCTCCAGGAGCACTACACCCGTGCGGTGACCGGGGCGGGGCAGCAGGAGGCGCTGTACCGGCTGGCCTGCCTGGGGGTGCTGGAGTTCCAGATGGCGGTCCGGGAGGCGGGGCGCCTGCGACAGCCGTTGGAGCAGCTGCGCGATGCCGGGCTGGTCTACCTGATCGACGGCGCGTACCAGATCGGGCCGCGGCGGCGGGCGCAGCTGGTGATGAACCACGCCCGTGACCGGTGGGACGCTGATCAGCGCTGGCATCGGCCGGAGGAGATCGTCCTGATGCATCTGCATCACGGCGGCGAGCGGCTGATGAAGGCGACGCTGAGCCGGCTGGACCTGCTCGTCTCCCCGGACGAGGCCCGCGCGGACAGCCTCTACCTGCTGACCAGCTGGGACATCCTGATCCGGCTCGGCCGCTCGCTGCGCTCGCGCAACGCCGCGGACCCGACCTGGGGCGACAACCTCGGCGCCGCGGTCTTCGCGGCCAGCGCCCTGCGCCAGCTCAACCACCCTGACGCGTGGGAGGAGATCGCCAACTGGCTTCGGGGCCGCTGGGACTACGCCAACCCGGGCTGCCGGCTGCCCGAGCCGGTGGGTGGGGAGACCGCCGACTACGCCGACTTCGTGGAGATCCAGCAGTCGATGGTCGAGGAGGACGCGCTGCTGGGCCCCGAGCCGCACCTGGCGGGCATGGTCGCTGGCCAACTGGACACCGGGCGGATGTACCGCACCTGGGTGCTGGGCCTGTTGCTGGGCTTCGAGGGGTCGGCCCCGTCGCACCACCACGACGAGTCCCGCGTCAAGCAGTTGGTCGAGGTCGCGGCGCGAGCGCAGGAGGACGACGGCAACTTCTATCCGGCGCGGGTGCCGTGGGTGACCGCTCGGGTGGTGCTCGGCCTGTGCCAGGCCGACCTGCGAATGGATCATCCGGTGGTCCGGGACGCCTGTAACTGGCTGATGCGCCAGGTGGCCCGGGGCGGGCCGTTCGACAACTGGTGGCGCAGCGGCACCGGATCCTGGAACCGCGAGGAGGCCACCACCGCGATGTGCCTTAGCGCCCTGGTCCGCGCCGGGGTGGATATGCGCCCCGGGATGCAGACGGCGCACGCCTGGCTGATGGGCCGGGAACGGGAGTGGACCATCCCGGGCCGGGAGATCGACCTGTCCCAGGTGCTGGAGGCCAACCTGCACTGCACCGCGACCGCCGCCGGCACCCGCGAGCACCTGCAGCCGCTGTTCGATCGGCTGCAGAACGAGATGAAGAATCCGTCGCGTCTCCCGACCGCTCCGGAGGAGCGGCTGCGCATCCCGTTCGTGGCCGCGCAGTTGGCCGACATCGTCTGGAGCACCGTGCAGATGGAGAGCCTCAAGCTCTACGGCGAGGTGTTCAACCACGGGCGTTTCGAGCCGGCCACGCCCCCGCAACAGTCCGGTACGCCGGAAGCGGTCCCGCAGCCCGCCGGTCCGCCCCTCAACGGCCGCCAGCTGGCGGTCTGGCGTCGGGGCGTCGAGCAGATCGAGCAGGCCATCCGTGAGCAGATCGCCAAGCGGAACGGGGCGTTGCGGATTCCGGCGGTGCAGCAGGCGGTGCAGCAGCTGCTCGAAGACCGGGCGGAACTCACCGCGCTCGCCGTCGAACTCGACGGCGACTTCGGCATCGACCTGCTCCAGCGCATCGACGCGTTGGGCCGGCGGATCTGTCGGGCGGCCTGGCCCGACCTGCCCTGGCCCGACGCGGGGGCAAAGCCGGAGCCTGAGCGGTGAGCATCGCGATCCCGTCGCCGTCGGCGCTGAACTTCCTGGCCGGGCTCTTCGCCGGTGCCGGGATCAACATGCTGACCTCGGTGTCGACCGGTCCGCCCGATCCCGAGATCTCCACGGTCAAGGTGGCGCTGGATTCGGCGCTCTGGGTGATCGCCGCGGCGTTCACGACCTGGGCGGCGCACCTGTTCCAGGCAGCGGAGCGGGAGGCCGACCTCTACATCGACCGGGACTTCGGCGAGGCCGAGAAGAAGCAGATCCGCGAGGACCACCTGCGGCGGGCGTTGCGCCGTGCCCGGTTACCGCTGGTGCTGACCGGGCTGTCCCTGGTGGGCGCGGTGCTCCTGCTGCCCGGTTTGATCAGCTGGCAGCGCGTACTTGGGGGCTGAGCAGCGCAAAGGCGGCTGGCAACTCACGGTGAATTGGCTGACAACCGGCCGGTCGAGGTGGTCGGATGGTGGCTTTCGTGGCAATCCTAGTGACCATGGCCACCCCTACGCCGCTGTCGCGGCTGTTCACCGTGCTGCTGACCGGCGTACTCGCCGGCCTGGTCCTGGCGGTCGTCGCGCTGCCGGGCAACCTGCTGCTCGGTTTCGCCGCGCAGGCGGCACTCGGTAACTACGCCGCGCTGCCGGACGCGCTGCGGACCCCGGCCACCCCGCAGCGGTCCTACCTCTACGCCGACGACGGCAAGACGCTGATCACCACGTTCTACGACGCCAACCGCAGCGATGTGACGCTGGCGGAGATCGCACCGGTGATGCGGCAGGCGATCGTGGCCGCCGAGGACCGGCGCTTCTACGAGCACGGCGGGGTGGACCTGCGCGGCATGCTGCGGGCCCTGGTCACCAACGTCACCGAGGGCGGCACCGAGCAGGGTGGCTCGACGCTGACCATGCAGTACGTGCGCAACGTGCTCAAGACCGACCCGAGCCGTACCGCCGAGGAGCGGGCCGCGGCCACCGAGCAGACCGTCGGGCGCAAGCTCCAGGAGGTCCGGTACGCCAACGCCCTGGAGGAGCGACTCGGCAAGGACGAGATCCTCAACCGCTACCTCAACATCGCGTACTTCGGCTCCGGGGCGTACGGGGTCGCCGCGGCGAGCCAGCGCTACTTCTCCACGGCTCCGTCGGAGCTGACCCTCGCCGAGTCTGCGCTGCTCGCCGGCCTGGTACAGGCGCCGGAGGCGTACAGCCCGATCGACGGCGACGCCGACGCGGCGCTGGCCCGGCGGGCGTACGTGCTGGATGCCATGGCCGAAACCGGGGCGATCACCGCCGCGCAGGCCGCCGAGGCGAAGGCCGAACCGTTGGGCCTGCACCCCAGCGAGCAGCCCAACGGCTGCGCCGCCACCGCCGGCGACCGCGACGGCTGGGGGTTCTTCTGCGACTACCTGCGCCGGTGGTGGCTGGCCCAGCCGGAGTTCGGGGACACCGTCGCCGAGCGGGAGCAGGCGCTGCGCCGGGGCGGCTACACCGTGGTCACCACGCTGGACCCGCAGATCCAGGCCACCGCGCAGAAGCAGGCCACCAGCGTCTACGGGTACGACAATCCGCGCGCCCTGCCGATCGCCGCAGTCGAGCCCGGCACCGGCCGGGTGCTGGCGATGGCCGTCAACCGGCACTACAGCCTCGACGCCAACCCCGACGGGCAGGGCAACTACCCGAACACCGTCAACCCGCTGATCTCCGGCGGCGGCGGCGTCGCCGGCTACCAGGCCGGGTCGACGTTCAAGCTGTTCACCATGCTCGCCGCGCTGGAGTCCGGCCGGCCCCTGGCCACCGGCTTCGACGCGCCCAGCCGGCTGCCCACCCGGTATCCGGCCGGGGCGGACGACAGCAGCTGCGGCGGCCAGTGGTGCCCGGCCAACGCCAACCCGCAGTGGATGGACGGCTACCGGATGATGTGGGACGGTTTCGGCCGGTCGGTGAACACGTACTTCGTCTGGCTGGCCGAGCAGGTCGGGCCGGAGAAGGTGGTCGAGATGGCCCAGCGGCTGGGCGTCACCTTCCGCGCCGAGTCCGACGCGAACTTCGCCGAGAACAACGCGGCCGACTGGGGAGCGTTCACCCTCGGCGTGGCCGCCACCACCCCGCTCGACCTGGCCAACGCGTACGCCACCGTGGCGGCGGAGGGGACGTACTGCTCGCCGGTGCCGGTGGTGTCGGTGACCGCACCCGACGGGGAGCGGTTGCCGGTCGGCGACCCGTCCTGCCGGCAGGTGCTCGACCCCGACGTGGCCCGGGCCGCCACCGACGCGGCGCGCTGCCCGGTGGGTCAGCAGTCCGCGTTCGGGCAGTGCAACGGCGGCACCGCCACCGCCGTGGACCGGATCCTCGACGGCCGCCCGGCGGCCGGCAAGACCGGCAGCTCCGAGCGCGCCGCCACCGAGACCTTCGTCGGGTTCACCCCGCAGGTCGCGGTCGCCGGCATCGCCGCCAACCCGGACGACCCGACCGACCTGGTCGGCAGCGCCGTGCAGGCCCGAGTGATCGACGCGGTCGCCCGGATCATCGCCACGGCGGTCGACGGCCAGCCCGAGCAGGCGTTCACCGCACCCAGCCAGTCCCTGGTCGGCGACCCCCGCCGCCCGGTCGAACGCGATCCGTTCGCCGATCGCAGCCAATCAACCGACGACCCCCTCTCCACCTTCCGGCGCTGGTTCCAAAACCGCGGCTAACCCACCCCACCCCACCGGCCCCACCCCACCGCCCCACCCCGCCTGCCCGCCCGACAGCCCGCCGATCTTGCACTTTCTGCCGCCGCATACCGCGCTTATCGCCCATACCGGCGACCAAAAGTGCAAGATCGGCGGGGGTGGGGTGGGTTTGGGGTTAGGGGTTGGTGCGGCGGGGGCGGTAGGTGGTGATGACGCTGGGGAGGCCGCGGCGGACTATGCCGGCCCAGTCGGTGTCGCCGCGCAGCACCGCGGCGGCGGTCTTGCGTACCTGTTCGGCGGTGAAGTGCGGCGGCATCATCAGCTCGGCCGGGTCCACCAGGGCGTTGATCACCGTGGGGCGGTCGGCGCGTAGGGCCCGGTCCCAGACTTCGGGCACCTGGTCGGGGCGGTCGATCAACTCGCCGCGCAGGCCCAGCACCTCACCCCAGCGGTGGTAGGCGATGTCGGGCAGTTGCTGGCTGTCCGGGAACATCGGCGTACCCTCGGTGGAGCGTTGCTCCCAGCTGACGAACGCCAGATCCCGGTTGTTGAGCACCAGCACCACGAACCGTGGGTCGGTCCAGCCGCGCCAGTACTTCGCCACCGTGATCAGCTCGTTGATCCCGTTCATCTGCATCGCCCCGTCCCCGATCAGGGCCACCAGCGGGCGGTCCGGGTGGGCGAACTTGGCCGCCAGGGCGTACGGCATGGCACCGCCCATCGACAGCAGGGTGCCGGAGAGGCTGGCCAGCATCCCCGGGCGGACCCGCAGGTGCCGGGCGTACCAGGCGGTGGTGGTGCCGCAGTCCACGGCGAGCATCACGTCGTCGGGCAGCCGGTCGCTGAGGCTGGTGTAGAGCAGCTGCGGGTTGACCGGGTCGGCCTCCTGCTCGGCCAGATCGCGCTGCGCCTGCCGCCAGGCGGCGGTGGCCCCGGCCACGGTCTGCCGCCAGCGGGTCGGCCCCGGCCCCGGTCCCAACTCTCGCAGCAGGGCCCGCAGGGTGGGCGCGGCGTCCCCGGTCAGGTTCACCTCGGTGGGGTACCGCAGGCCCAGCTGGGTGCCGTCGTGGTCGATCTGCACCGCCCGCGCCTGGCCCGGCGGCGGATAGAACTCCGAGTACGGCATGTTGCTGCCGACGATCAGCAGCCGGTCGCACTGGTTCATCAACTGCCAGCTCGGCCGGGTGCCGAGCAGGCCGATGGCACCGGTCACCCACGGCTCCCGGTGATCGACCACGGTCATCCCGAGCAACGCCGTCGCCACCCCCGCGCCGAGCCGGTGGGCCACCTCGCGTACCTCGTTCTCGGCGCCGATTGCGCCCTGCCCGACCAGCATGGCCACCCGCTCGCCGCCGCGCAGCACGTCGGCGGCGTGGCGGACGGCCTCCTCCGGCGGCACCGTCGGACCGCTGCTCGGCACGCTGCTGGTCTGGTAGTAGCCATGCGCGTGCGGCGGGTTGGGCATGGCCGCCAGATCCTGCACGTCGAGGGGGAGGACCAGCGCGGTGACGGTACGCCGGGCCAGCGCGGTCCGGCAGGCCCGGTCGACCAGGTGCCGCACCTGGGAGGGATGGTCGAGCTGAGCCAGGAACGCCGCCGCGACATCCTTGTACAGGGCGAGCAGGTCCACCTCCTGGTAGTAGCCGCCGCCCTCGGCGGTGAGCGCGGTGTGGCCGAGCAGAGCCACCACCGGCTGGTGGTCCAGCTTGGCGTCGTAAAGGCCGTTGAGCGCGTGGATGGCGCCCGGCCCGCTGGTCACCAGCACCGCACCGATCGGCCCGCCGCCGTACTTGACGTGCGCCGACGCGGCGAACCCGGCGGTCTCCTCGTGCCGCACCTGGACGAACTGCGCCTGCTCGTTGGTGCGTTGCAGCGCCGAGGTCATGCCGTTGATGCCGTCACCGGGAAAGCCGAAGTACCGGCGGACGCCCCAGCAGGCGAGCCGCTGCACGATGTGGTCCGCGACGGTGGCCTCGCGGGGCAGCGGCCACGGGTCGGCCGGCACCAGCGTGCCGACGTGATCTTCGCTCACACCTGGTCCGCCCTTCGCTCCCGACTGTGGCCCGGGATTCCCCTTCTTACCCGGACAAAACCACCGCATCGGGGACGTGTTCGACCGGGCAGCCGAACTGGTGAGATTCTCCTACCATGAGCCGATGATCGAGCAGGTCGAGTCGCGCATTCCCAGGCCGGTCGCTGCCGCCGTGCTGATCCTGGTGCTGACGACTGCCGGATCGGTAGGCGAAATGCTGATGACTGCTTCGTTCACGGTCACCGGGCCGATATTTCCGATTCTTTTTCTAGTGCTGGCTTACGGCCTGTGGCGCCGTAGCGGGCGGGCCCGGTTCTGGACAACCCTGCTCCTCACGATGGCTGTCGTGTACGGACTTCTCGGGTTTGGTGCATCCAATGCGTTCCGGTGGTTGTGGATAGCCGCAGATGCGGTCACGGTCGGCCTGTTGCTGGTACCCGCGTCGTCCCGTCGGTGGTTCCACGACGCCAGGTGAAGGCGGCGAGCCGCCCGAGCTACTCCCGCAGGTATCCGGTGGCGGGCCGGCGCCCGGAGCGGCAGGATCGGGGCATGACCTCCGAACCGCACCGGCGGGCGATCGGCTCACTGCGGGCCGTGGCGCTGGACGCCCCGGACATCGATCTCCTGGCCACGTTCTACGAGCAGCTTGCCGGCTGGCGACGCGTCGACGGTGACGACGAGTGGATCACGATCGACTCCGGCGACGGCTGGCGGATCGGCCTGCAACGGGCCACCAACCATGTGCCGCCCCGCTGGCCGGGCCAGGACCGTCCGCAGCAGGCACATCTCGATTTTCGGGTACCGGACATCGATGCGGCGGCGGAACGCGCCGAGCAGCTCGGCGCCAGCGTGCTGCGCCGCAACGAACGGTGGCACACGATGGCCGACC
>NZ_JBFBAO010000117.1:0-17192 GCF_040682255.1 Micromonospora sp. NPDC051296
GCCGGTTGCACCACCTCAGAACACCGCTGGACAACCTGCAAGGCGTCGCTCTCGGTGCAGACCAGCTCACCGGCGGCCCGCCGGTGCTCGGCCCCGGCGACCAGGCCGGTGAGGATCACGACGCGGTTCTGCACCATCACCGTGATCTGCTGCCGGCGGGTCGTCCAGTCGGCGCTCAGCCGCTGGGCGACCAGGGCGGCGAGGCGGACGTCCTCGTCGTGGTCCTGCGGTTCGTCCCAGAGCGCGCGGAAGGAGTGGTCGTCGGGCATCGGCCAGGGCCACGGCATCACCACAGCGGTCTCCTTCGTCGTCGATGCCGGCGACCCGACGCGCCGTCCCGATCGACCACCACCTTGCGCAACGACCTTGGAGTCGACCGCACGGTTGGATGACAGTTGCATGACAGATCAGCCGGTGCGAGGCCAGATCGGTGAGTTGGCCGGCGGCGGAGTGTCGTCGGCGCGGTCGCCGGCCGGCAACCAGAGTACGAAGGTGCTGCCCACGCCGGGTCGGGAGAAGACCGCCGCCTGTCCGCCGTGCGATTCGACGATCTGCCGGACGATGGCCAGTCCCAGCCCGGTGCGCCGATCGGCGGAGCCGCCCCGACCGGTCTCGCCGCGCCAGAACCGGTCGAACACCCGCGGCTGGTCGTCCTCGGCGATACCGGGCCCCTCGTCGGCGACGGCCAGCCACAGCCAGCCGCCCTCCCGGCTGGTCGCCACGTCGATCGCGCCGCCGAGCGGGGAGAGGCGTACCGCGTTGGACAGCAGGTTCCCCGCGGCACGGCGCAGCGCGTCGGGGTCGCCGATCAGCACGAGATCAGCGCCGAGCGCGTACCGCAGCCGCAGCCCACGCCCGGCGGCCAGCGGGGCGAAGTCCTCGCCCGCCTCCCGGGCGACGGTGCTCAGGTCGACGTCGGTGTCGGCCATCGCGTCGGCGTCCCGGCGGGCGGTGGCCAGCAGGTCCTCGACCAGCCGGGACATCCGGGTGGTGGCCCTGTCGACGGTCGCCACCGCGGCGGTCCGCTCCTGCTCGGTGGCCTCCGGCGAGGTCAGCGACGCGTCCAGGTTGGCCCGGATGATCGCCAACGGGCTGCGCAGCTCGTGCGAGGCGTCGTCGATGAGCTGCCGCTGGGCGCGGAAGGCGTGGTCGAGCCGGTCCAGCATCGAGTCGATGGTGTCGCCCAGGTCGCGCAGCTCGTCGCGCGGGCCGGCCAGCCGGATCCGGCGGGACAGGTCGGTGGCCTGGATCTCCCGGGCGGTACGGGCGATGGCGCCGACCGGACGCAACGCCCGACCGGAGAGCACCCACCCGATGCCGAGGCTGGCGACGAAGAGCCCACCGAGGGCGATCAACGAGTAGTCCCGGACGGTCTGCAACAGCCGCAGGTTCACCTCGTCCTCGATCTGCTGCACCTCGGCCACCTCGATGGTGGTGCCGGTCGCCACGGTACGGCCGTCGGACTTCTTCTTGTACAGATGCGCCTGGTAGCGCTCGGTGATCGGCTTCGGGTCGACCGCCCGGTCCACCGCCACGTACGCCACCACCAGGCCCGCGCCGGCCAGCGCGAACAGCAGCGTCGAGTAGAGCACCGTCAGCCGGAACCGGATCGACCGGAAGATACTCACGCCGTCACCTCCCGCAGCCGGTAGCCGCGGCCGATGACCGTCTCGATCGGTGGGTCGTCGCCGTCGCCGGTGAGCTTGCGCCGCAGCGTGCCCACGGTGACCCGGACCGTCTCGGTGAACGGGTCGGCATTGGCGTCCCAGACGTGCTCCAGCAGTTCCTCGGCCGGCACCACCTGCCCGGGGCGGGTCATCAGGTACTCCAGCACCCCGAACTCCTTGCGCGTCAGGTGCAGCTGCCGGGTACCCCGCCGCGCCTCGTGCCGGGCAACGTCCAGGCGCAACGCTCCCACGGCGAGCACCACCCCGGTGCCGCCGCTGTCCCGGCGTAACAGTGCCCGCACCCGGGCCAGCAACTCGGCCAGCGCGAACGGCTTCACCAGGTAGTCGTCCGCACCCTCGTCGAGGCCGCGCACCCGGTCGCCGAGCGCCCCGCGGGCGGTGAGCATCAACACCCGCAGGTCCGGCCCGTCGGCCACCGCCACCTCACCGGAGCGGATCGCCCGGCACACCGCGAACCCGTCCACGTCGGGCAGGTTGACGTCCAGCAGCATCAGGTCGTACGCGTTGACCCGCAGCAACTCGTACGCCGCCGTCGCGTCGTCCGCGAGGTCGACGGCGTAGCCGGCCCGGACCAGCCCGACCCGCAGCGCGCCGGCCAGATCCTCTTCGTCCTCCACCACGAGCAGCCGCATGTTCCAGTCATCCCCTCGCGATGAGCCCCCGTGCCACCTGTGCCGCGCGGTCGATCGGGATGGCGAAGCCGATGCCGATGTTGCCGCTGCTCTCCAGTGTGGCGATGGCGGTGTTGACGCCGACCACCTCGCCCCGGCCGTTGACCAGCGGACCGCCCGAATTGCCGGGGTTGATCGACGCATCGGTCTGCACCGCCGGCTGCCGGGCACCGCCGCCGAGCCGCACCGGACGGTCCAGCGCGCTGACGATCCCGGCGGTCACCGTGCCGGAGAGTCCCAGCGGCGAACCGACGGCCAGCACCGGCTCCCCGACCTGGGTCTGCCCGGACGGCGCGAACGGCAGCGGGCGCAGGCTCGTGCCTCGCTCGACCCGCAACACGGCGATGTCCGTACCCGGGTCACGGCCGACGAGCCGCGCGGTGAGCCGCCGGCCGTCCTGGCCGACGACGTTGATCGTGCCGCCCTGGGCCACCACGTGGTCGTTGGTGACGACGTGCCCCCGGTCGTCGATCAGGAAACCGGAACCGGAGGCGCCCCGCCCGCCGGACGATACCTGCACGGACACCACTCCGGCCAGCACCCGGTCGGCGGCGGCGACCAGATCGGCGCCGGTGCCCGGCGCTGCGCCGGCCGGTGGCGCGCCGGCCGGTGGCGCACCCAGGACGGCCTCCGGCGGGTCGTCGCCGGCGGCGTAGTGCCCGGCGACGCCGCCGGCAGCCGCCGACACCGCCACCAGGGTCAGCCCGGCCAGCAGCAGCCGGGGCCACCGCGACGGGCCACCGGCCGGATCGGCCGGCCCACCCGGCGTGGGGTTGTTACCACTCGGCGTGGTGTCGGGTCCACTCGGCGTGGCGTCGGGTCCGCCCGGCGCGGTGACGGGTACGAACGCCGGGGCCCCGGCGGGTCGATGGGGGGCCAGGTCGGGGGAGACGAACCGCGGCCCGCGCGGCTCGCCCAGGCCCGGAATCGTGCTCGTCATGGCGATGTCCCTTCGATAGGGCGTCGAGGCAGAGGGGGAGAGAGAGAAGGCCGTCGGGGCGGGCCGGCGCCGGGCCGCTCACGGCAGGCGGGAGAACCAGAACATCGAGGCGGCGGCGGCCAGCAGGGCGAGCAGCAGCCCGCCACCGATGAACCGTGCCGACACGTCCTGCCGTTCCGTCCGGTAGCCGACCGACGAGCCGATGTCGGCGTACGCCTCGCGCAGCTCGTCGCTGCTGCCGGCCTCGTAGTAGCCACCACCGGCCTGTTCCGCCACGGCACGCAGGGTCTCCCCGTCGACCGGAACCGGCTGACCCCCGCCGATTCGGCCGTCGAGCGTGCCGAAGGAGATGGTGTCGACCGGCACGCCTGCCGCCACCGCGTCGGCGGCGGCCGAGGCCGGCTCGCGTCCCGACGTGTTGGCGCCGTCCGAGAGCACCACCACCCGGGCCGGCGGCGGCTCCTCGGCGGCCTGGGCGTCCAGGCTGCGGATCGACTCCAGCGAGGCGTGGATCGCCTCGCCGATCGCGGTGCCCTGGAGGGCGGTGACCCCCTCTTCGAGCCGGTCGATGCCGGCCGTGACGGTCTCCCGGTCGCCGCCCGGGGCGACCATCACCGAGGCGCTGCCGGCGAACGCGACCAGCCCGACGTTGAACTCCTCCGGCAGGTCGGCCACGAACTCCCGGGCCGCGTCCTTGGCCGCGACCAGCCGGTCCGGCGGTACGTCGTCGGCGAGCATGGACCGGGACACGTCGACTGCCACGATGACGGTGGCCCGCTCGCGGGGCACCCGTACCTCGTCGGTCGGGCGGGCGAAGCCGACCACCAGCAACGCCAGCATGGCGATGAACAGGCCGGCCGGCACGTGCCGCCGCCACGCCGGGCGGGCCGGCGCCACCTTGTCCAGCAGCCGCAGGTTGGTGAACCGGACCGCGTACCGGCTTCGCCGCCGCTGCATCACCAGATAGCCGACCACCAGGGCGGCCACCCCGGCCAGCAGCCACAGACGTTCCGGAGATTCCCAGGTCACGCCGCATCTCCGTTCGTGGGTCGGGTCGCCCGGGCCAGCCGGCGCTGAGCGTGGACGTGTCGGACGATGTCGGCGATCCAGTCCCGGTCGGTGCTCAGCGGCAGGTGTGCCGCACCGGCCCGGCGCAACGCCCGGGCCACGGCCAACCGCTGGGCGGCGGCCGCCTGCGCGTACCGCTCGCGTAGCCGGCGGCTGCCGGTGGACACCTCGCGGCGGCGCCCGCTCTCCGGGTCGACCAGGGTGATCAGGCCGACGTCGGGCAGTTCCAACTCGCGCGGGTCGCGGACCTCGACGGCGAGCACCTGGTGTCGCGCGGCCAGCCGGCGCAGCGGCCGTTCCCAGTCCGGCGGCGCGGCGCTCGCGCCGGCCACACCCTCGTCGGGCAGGCCGTCGAGGAAGTCCGAGACCACCACCGCGAGGCCGCGCCGGCCGGCCGAGCGGCGCAGCCCGTCGATCGCGTCGGCCAGCGGCACCGGCTGGGTGGCCGGCCGGCCGCGGGGCACCTCCAGCAGCGTGCGAAGCAGGTTGAGCAGGTGGTGTCGGCCGGTGCGGGCGGGGAACCGGCGTACCCCGGCGTCGCCGAGCAGGTGCGCGCCCAGCCGGTTGCCGGTGCCGGCGGTCAGGAAGCCGACGGCGGCCACCGCGGCCACCGCCAGCTCCCGCTTCTCCAGCTCGGCGGTGCCGAAGTCCATGCTCGGCGTCGCGTCGATCAGCGTCCAGGTGGTCAGCTCCCGGTCGGCGTCGACGGTACGCACGTGCGGCACGGTGGTCCGCGCCGTCACCGACCAGTCCATCCGCCGCACCTCGTCCTCGCCGGGGCGGTACTCGCGGCTGCCGGCCGGCTCGCTGCCCGGCCCGGGCAGCAGGCCCAGATGCTGCCCGTGCAGCAGCCCGTCGAGGCGGCGGGTGATGGTCAGTTCCAGGCGGCGCAGCCGGCGGTGCGGCGCCAGCCGCCCGACGCTGGTCGAGGTCTGGTTCATGCCGCCGTTCCCAGGCCGGGCCCCTGCCGCTCCTGTGCCGGGGCGATCTGTGGTGGCGGCACGGCCTCCAGGACCCGTCGCACCAGCTCGCCCGGGTCGACGTCGTCGGCGACCGCGTCGAAGGAGAGCACCAGCCGGTGGGCGAGCACGTCACCGGCGACCTCCCGCACGTCGGCGGGGAGCACGTAGTCCCGCCCGCGCAGCAGCGCCAACGCCCGGGCCGCGGCGACCAGGCCGAGGGTGGCCCGCGGGCTCGCCCCGTACGCGAGGTGACCGGCCACGTCGGCCAGCCCGAACCGGTGCGGGTCCCGGGTGGCAAGTACCAGCCGGACCACGTACTCGGCCAGGGCGTGGTGGACGAACACCTCCCGGGCGCGGGCCTGCAGGGCCAGCAGCCGGGCCGGGTCCAGCACCGGCCGGGCGGCCGGCGTGCTGGTGCCCATCCGGTAGAGGATGCCCAGCTCCTCGTCGTCGGTCGGGTAGTCGACCACGATCTTCATCAGGAACCGGTCCCGCTGGGCCTCGGGGAGCTGGTAGACCCCCTCGGACTCGATGGGGTTCTGGGTGGCCAGCACGAGGAACGGGGTCGGCACCGGGTAGGTTCGCCCGCCGAGCGAGAGGTGCCCTTCGGCCATCACCTCCAGCAGCGCCGACTGGACCTTGGCCGGCGCTCGGTTGATCTCGTCGGCGAGGACCAGGTTGGCCATCACCGGCCCCAGCTCGACGTCGAAGCTCTCCTTCGACGGCCGGTAGATCCGGGTGCCGAGGATGTCCGACGGCACCAGGTCGGGGGTGAACTGGATCCGGGAGAAGCTACCGCCCACCGCGGTGGCCAGGGTCTCCGCGGCGAGCGTCTTGGCGACGCCGGGCACCCCTTCGAGCAGGCAGTGGCCCCGGGCCAGCAGCGCGGTCAGTAGCCGCTCCACCAGCCGGTCCTGGCCGACGATGACCCGCTTCACCTCGAACAGGGTCTGTTCCAGCAGGCGCGCCGCACCGGCGTGCTCGCCGAGCATCTCGGGTTCGCGTAGGGGAGTGGTCGTCACGTTCGCAGCTCCTCGGTCGCGTCTGGGAGGCGGGTACCCGGGCAACGGGGGGAGCCCGGGTACCCGCTCGTGACCCATTGGGCCAGAGCGGACCGAAAGACAGCCGAACGATCATGGTCGCCGGGGGCGACTGTGGAGGGTGACGCGCGCCACCCTGGGCGCGCGTCACCCGGTGCGGATCAGTCCCGCCCGCGCTGCCCCCGGTAGCGGCGGATCAGGGCGGCGGTGGAGGAGTCGAGGCCGTCGAGGTCGGCCTGGTCGCCGGTGAGCAGCGGCGCGAGCTGATTGGCCATCACCTTGCCCAGCTCGACGCCCCACTGGTCGAACGGGTTGATGTCCCAGATCGCGCCCTCGGTGAGGACGATGTGCTCGTAGAGCGCGACCAGCTGCCCGAGGGTGGCCGGGGTGAGCCGGTCCGCGACGATCGACGTGGTCGGGTGATTGCCCGCCATCACCCGGTGCGGCACGAGTTCCGCCGCGGTGCCCTCCGCCGCGACCTGCTCGGCGGTACGGCCGAAGGCCAGCGCCGCGGTCTGGGCGAAGAAGTTCGACATGAACAGGTCGTGCATCTCGCCGATCTCGTGGTTCGGCTCGCTGAACCCGATGAAGTCCGCCGGCACCAGCCGGGTGCCCTGGTGCAGCAGCTGGTAGAAGGCGTGCTGGCCGTTGGTCCCGGGCTCACCCCAGAAGATCTCCCCGGTGTCGTACGGCACCGGTCGGCCGTCGGTGCGTACCGACTTGCCGTTGCTCTCCATGGTCAACTGCTGCAGGTACGCCGGGAACCGGTGCAGGTACTGCGAGTACGGCAGCACCGCGTGGGTCTGCGCGCCGAGGAAGTTGGTGTACCAGACGTTCAGCAGCCCGAGCAGCACCGGCGCGTTGCCGGCCAGCGGAGTGGTGCGGAAGTGCTCGTCGACGGCGTGGTAGCCGGCGAGCATCTCGTCGAAGCGCTGCGGCCCGATGGACAGCATCACCGACAGGCCCACCGCCGACGGCAGGGAATACCGGCCGCCGACCCAGTCCCAGAAGCCGAACATGTTCGCCGGGTCGATGCCGAAGTCGCCGACCCGCTGGGCGTTGGTGCTGACCGCGACGAAGTGGCGGGCCACCGCGTCCTCGCCGGCACCGAGACCGGCCAGCAGCCAGCGCCGAGCCTGGTGGGCGTTGGCCAGGGTCTCCTGGGTGGAGAAGGTCTTCGACACCACCACGAACAACGTGCTGGCCGGGTCCAGGTCGGCGGTGGTGTCGTGGATGTCGGTGGGGTCGATGTTCGACACGAAGCGGCAGCTGATCCCGCCGTCGCGGTACGCCTTCAGCGCCTCGTACGCCATCACCGGCCCCAGGTCGGAACCGCCGATGCCGATGTTGACCACGGTGCGGATCCGCTCGCCGGTGTGCCCGCGCCACTGCCCGGAGCGCACCTTCTCGGCGAACTCGGCCATCCGCTCCCGTACGGCGTGCACGTCGGCCACCACGTCCTGACCGTCGACGGTGAGCGCGGCGTCGCGGGGCAGCCGCAGCGCGGTGTGCAGCACGGCCCGGTCCTCGGTGCCGTTGATGTGGCTGCCGGCGAACATCGCGGCGATCCGGTCGGCGAGCCCGACCCGCTCGGCCAGCGCGGTCAGCAGGGCGAGCGTCTCGTCGGTGACCAGGTTCTTGCTGTAGTCGACGTAGAGGTCGGCCACCTCGACGGTCAACCGGTCGCCCCGGTCGTGGTCGGTGGCGAACAGGTCCCGCAGATGCGTCCTGCGGATCTCGTCGGCGTGCTTGCGCAGGGCCTGCCACTCGTCGGTGGTGGTGACGTCCGCAGCCATCGGATCGATCGTCTCCCTCGCAGGGTCGGCACGCCGCCAGCGCCGTCCGGCCGGCGGGTGAGTCCAGCCTGCCATACGAAGATCGCCGCGCGAGTCAGACGCCGGGGACCGATCACGATCAGCATCCGGCCGTTCACCCGGCCCGGCCGGCGGGCGTACCGCACCGGGGCCGATGCTCGCCGGCGGCGGCGACAGGGCATGGTGGAGGGATGACGACGCCGGCCCCGAGTGCCCCCGCAGCCGCCTCCGGAAGTCCCGCCACCGCCGCACCCGTACGGCAGACGTTGCTGGTGCTCGGCGCCAGCGGCGACCTGACCGGGCGGCTGCTGCTGCCCGGGCTGGGCCGGCTGGTGGCCAGCGGCGCGGCCCCCGCCCTCACGCTGATCGGCAGCGGCATGGACGACTGGGACGACGAGCGGTGGCGCCGCCGGGTGGCCGACTCCTTCGCCAGCGTCGGCGCCGACGGCCCGCTGGAGTCCGAGGTGGTCCGGGGGACCCGGTACGTGCCGGCGGACGTGACCAGCGAGGAGGACCTGCGGCGGCTGCTGCGGGACTGCGTGGGGCCACTGGTGATCTTCTTCGCGCTGCCGCCGATGGTGACCGCCCGCTCGGCCGCCGCGCTGGCCCGCATCGGCCTGCCGCCCGGCACCCGGCTGATGCTGGAGAAGCCGTTCGGCGTCGACCGCATCTCGGCCCGCTCGCTCAACAACCTGCTGGCCACCCTCGTACCGGAGGAGCAGGTGCACCGCATCGACCACTTCCTCGGCAAGTCGACGGTGCTGAACCTGCTCGGCCTGCGTTTCGCCAACCGGATCTTCGAGCCGGTGCTCAACTCCACGCACGTCGCCTGCGTGGACATCGTCTTCGACGAGACGCTGGGCCTGGAGGGCCGGGCCGGCTACTACGACGGCGCCGGTGCGTTGGTGGACATGGTGCAGAGCCACCTGCTCCAGGTGCTCTGCCTGCTCGCGATGGACCCCCCGCCCACCCTCCGCGCCCAGGAGCTGCGGGGCCGCAAGGCGCAGGTGCTGCGGGCCACCCGGCTGTGGCACGACGACCCGGTGGCGGCCAGCCGGCGGGCCCGCTACACGGCGGGCGAGATCGGCGGGCGCCGGCTGCCCGACTACGCCGACGAACCGGGCGTCGACCCGGCCCGCCGTACCGAGACGCTGGCCGAGTTGGTGTTGACCGTGGACACCTGGCGTTGGGCCGGGGTGCCGTTCCGGCTGCGCTCGGGCAAGGCGATGGCCGCGACCCGCAAGGAGGCGATCATCACCTTCAAGCAACCGTCCCGGGTGCCGGACGGGCTCACCGGCTACGAACACCCCGACCGGTTGCGAATCGGGTTCGGCCCGGACCGGCTGGGCCTGGATCTCAACATCAACGGTCCCGGTGACCCCTTCGAACTCGAACAGGTTCGCCTGTCGGCGGACTTCGGCCCCGGCGACCTGCCACCGTACGGCGAGGTGCTGCGCGGCGCGTTCGAGGGTGACCCGACCCTGTCGGTACGCGGCGACGTGGCCGAGGAGTGCTGGCGCATCGTCGAGCCGGTGCTGGCCGCCTGGAAGGCGAACAGGGTGCCCCTGCAGGAGTATCCGGCGGGCTCCACCGGGCCCGGCGACTCGCTGATCGGCCCGGTGGCCGGGTGAGGGTCACCGCGATCGCCGCGTCACCGACAGTAAATGGCTGATCTCTCTCAGCTATCTCCCAGTTTGCGGTGCTAGCTTCCGGCCGCAACGGGATCCACCATGGACGGCGCTGATCCCGTTGCGGCACAACGGTTCTGGCGTAGAACTTTCACGTCCGAGCCGCGTCGCCGTGCCCGTCCGTTGGCGAGGGAGAAGCTCGTGGTGTTCAAGAAGATGCTGGGTGCCTTCGGGGTCGGCGCGCCCGGCGTCGACACGGTCCTGTCCAATCCGAGCACCCGGCCCGGGCTGATGCTCACCGGGCAGGTGAACCTGACCGGCGGCAGCCACGACGTGGAGATCGACCACGTCGTCGTGGGTCTGGTCACCCGGGTCGAGGTCGACGGTGCGGCGGGAGACCACGACGCCACCGTCGAGTTCCACCGGGCCCCGGTCGCCGGTGCGCTGCGCCTGGCGCAGGGGCAGCAGCTGGCCCTGCCGTTCCAGCTGCCGATGCCGTTCCAGACCCCGGTCACCGACATCTACGGGCAGCGCCTGCCCGGCATGACCATGGGCCTGCGTACGGAGGTGGCCATCCGGGGCGCGGTCGACAAGGGTGACCTCGACCTGGTGCACGTGCATCCGCTGCCGGTGCAGGAGCGGATCCTCGCGGCGTTCGGCCAGCTCGGCTTCCAGTTCAAGAGCGCCGACCTGGAGCCCGGGCAGATTGCCGGAGCGCACCAGAGCCTGCCGTTCTACCAGGAGATCGAGTACTACGCGGCACCGCAGTACGCCCACGGCGTCAACGAGGTCGAGTTGACCTTCTTGGCCGATGAGCAGGGCGTGGATGTCGTCCTGGAGTTCGACCGGCGGGGTGGCCTGTTCACCGGCGGGCATGACTCCTACGGCCGCTACCGGGTCTCACACGTCGACGCCGATCGGCTGGACTGGGCCGCCGAGGTCGACCGGTGGGTCCGCGAGGCGCTGGAGCAGCACCGCACCCTGCACCCTGCCCCTGGATTCGGCCAGCCCGGCTATGGCCAGCCGGGCTACGGTCAGGCCGGCTACGGTCAGCCGGGCTACGGTCAGCCCGGCTACGGTCAGCCCGGCTACGGTCAGGCCGGCTACGGTCAGCCTGGCTACGGGGTGCCGGGCGGGTATCCGCCGCACCAGCCCGTGCCCGGCCAGTACCAGGAGCAGCACGAGCGGAGCGGGCCCGGGATGGGGGCCGTTGCCGCTGGTGTGGTGGGCGGTGCGGCGCTCGGCTTTGCCGGCGGCATGATCGCCGAGGAGGTCTTCGACTCCTTCGGTGGCGACGAGGGCGACGAGGGTGGCGGCGACGAGGAGTGACCGGGGTGGCCCGGGTTGCCTGACACCGCGGGTGCTGCTCGCGGTGCTCGGCAGTTGGCCAGGGTGCGGTTGCGTGTCGGGGTGCCGGTGATCGTCTGCATTGCAGTGACTCCCGCATCGGCGTGTCATGTCACTGAAACGCAGACGATCGAGGCGACAGGCACACGGTGCGCGCGAAAGGCGTGTGGCGGTCGGCCATCGGCGGGGTGTTCCGCGCGCCGGTGGCCGACCGCCATGCGCGGCGCCGGGCACCCTCGGCCGGCGTTCAGCGGGTGCCCTGGCGGTGGACCCGTCCCTCGTGGGTGAGCTTGGACCGGCCGTGGTCCCGTTCGGTGCCGGACGTCCCGGTCGCGGCCCGCTCGTGCCGGCGCCGGGGTGAGCGTTCCGTCGGCGATCCCTGCCGGCCCGGGGCGCCGCTGCCCGGGTGCTGCCGGCCGCGCGCCGACTCGCCGCCGCTGTCGTGCTTGTTCTGCTTGTGGCTACCCATGGGCAAGGCGTACCCGGCGAGCCGCCGGCTAGTCGCCGGGATCAGTCGCGGCGCTCGCCCGCCGGGTTGGTCGAACCTGCCGGAGAGTGGCGCCTCGCCAAGATCGGTGAGTTAGGTTAACCTAACCTAACTTTGCCGTGCGGTGGCGGGAGGTACGCGTGACGCGGAACTGGATCCGGCTCTGGTTCGACAGCGGCGGCCAGGCATGACCACGCCCGCCACCACGGCGCTGGCCGAGCGGCCCGGTCCACCGGCCGCGCCCCGGCTGCGTACCCGCTGGCTCATCCTCGCCGTGCTCTGCCTCGCACAGCTCGTCGTGGTGCTGGACAACACCGTGCTCACCGTGGCGGTGCCGGCGCTCAGCCGTGACCTGGCGGCCAGCACCGCCGACACACAGTGGATCATCAACGCGTACGCCTTGGTGCTCTCCGGCCTGCTGCTCACCGCCGGCAGCGCCGTCGACCGCTACGGCCGACGGCGGATGCTGATGGTCGGGCTCGTGCTCTTCGGAGCCGCCTCACTCGCCGCCGCGGCGGCCAGTTCGCCCGGTCAACTGGTCGCGGCCCGGGCGGCGCTCGGCGTCGGCGGTGCCCTGCTGGTGACCGCCACCCTGGCCGTGGCCATCCAGGTCTTCGACGCAGACGAACGGCCCCGCGCGATCGGGATCTGGGCGGCCGCGCACGCCCTCGGCTACGCCGCCGGGCCGCCGGTCGGCGGGCTGGTCCTCGGGTACGCCGACTGGCCGGCCATCTTCCTGCTCAACGTGCCGGTCGTGGTGATCTGCCTGGTCGCCGCCGGCCTGCTGGTGCCCGAGTCGCGCCGGCCCGGCGCGGGGCGACTCGATTTCCCCGGCGCGGTGCTCTCCGGCGCCGGGCTCACCGCCGTGGTGTACGCGGTCGTCTCCGCACCCGACCACGGCTGGACGGCGCCGGCCGTGCTCGGCGCGGCGAGCGCGGGAGCCGTCCTGCTCGGCCTCTTCGTCGGCTGGGAACGGCGGATCGCCCACCCCATGCTCGACCTGCACTTCTTCCGCGACCAGCGGTTCGTCGGCGCGGTGGCCGGGGTGGTCCTGATCACCTTCGGCAGCGCCGGATCGCTGTTCCTGCTCGCCCAGCAGTTGCAGTTCGTCCGCGGCCACTCGGCCTGGGAGGCGGGCCTGCGGATGGCGCCGTTCGCGCTCACCGTGGTGCTGCTCAACCTCGCCGGCCTGGCCGCGCGGCTGATCCGGCTGCTCGGCACCCCGGTGGCCATCGCCGTCGGGATGGCCCAGCTCGCCGCGGGTCTGGTCGTCGCCGCGTACGCCCCGACCGACGGCTACGCCGTCCTGCTGCTCGGCCTGGTGCTGATGGGCGCCGGCTGCGCGCTGGCCAACCCGGCCATCGTGGACGCGGTGATGAGCGCGATCCCGCCCGAGAAGGCCGGCGCCGGTGCCGGGGTGGACGGGACCATGGCGGAGGTCGGTGCCAGCCTCGGGGTGGCCGCGCTCGGCGCGGTGATGAGCGCCCGCTTCGTGGCCGCGCTACCGGCCGACCTGGCCGGCGCGGACTCGTTCGCGGCCGCGTACGCCGCCGCGGCCGAGTCGCAGCGAACTGGGGTCGCGGACGCCTTCGGCGCGGCCGTGGCGACCAGCCAGACGGTCGGCGCGGTCGCCGTCCTGGCCGGCGGCTGTCTGGCCGCGTTCCTGCTGCACCGGGCCGCGCGCCGGACGGCCTGACCACCACCAGGCTCGCTCGCCGACGGCAGCCCGGCTGGTGGCGGCCTGGCCCGGTTGGCCCGCGCGGTTGTGGTCTGGACCGGTGATGGTGCGGCTGGCGGCGATCTGATGGGTCGCGGAGGCCTGGGAACGTGGCGGCCCCGGCGGTGGTCCCGCCGGGGCCGCCGTCGGTGCGGGCGGATCAGCTGGTCGGGAAGTTGTCCGGGGTGCGGATGCGCTCGCGCATGAAGGCGCCGGAGGTGGTGAGCATGGAGGTGCCGGTGTAGTTGCTGCCGTTGCAGGTGCCCGGCCGCAACGCGGCACTGCCCTCGGCCTTGTCGGAGAACGTCCAGTTCGCGTAGCCGATCTTCAGCCGGTCCAGCAGGTCCAACCACTGCCGGCTGCTGGTCAGGTCGGCCGCCCCGTCACCGGTGTAGTCCACCGTGCCGAACTCGGTGACGAACAGCGGCAGCCGGGCTGCCGCCCGCTCCACCTCGGCGCGGTAGTTGTCCCGGTGGGACGCGGCGTAGAAGTGGAAGGCGTACATGATGTTGCTGGCGTTCACCGGGTTGTTGGCGATCTCGGTGTGGTTCGAGCCCTCCGAGACGCCCAGCGAGGACCAGGCGCGGGTACCCACGATGATGACGGCGTCCGGGTCGTTGGCCCGGATGACCGGGATGACCTGCTCGGCGTAGTTCTTGATGGTCGACCAGCTGACCCCGTTGGGCTCGTTGGCGATCTCGTAGATCACGTTGTTCTTCGCGGCGTGCCGCGCGGAGACGGCGGCGAAGAAGGTCTTGGCCCGCTCCAGGTTGTACATCGGGTCACCGGGGGTCAGCGTGTGGAAGTCGATCATCGCGTACATGCCGCGTCGGGTGGCCTCCTCGACCAGGTTGTTGACCCGGTTGGTGAACCCTGCGGGGTCGGTCTCGTAGCCCTGCTCCTGCACGTACATGGCGATCCGGAACAGGTCCGCGCGCCAGTCGGTGGCGAGGGCGTCGAGCGAGGCGTTGTTGTAGCAGTTGCCGAACCACTGGATGCCGTGGGTGCTCATCCCGCGTAGCTGGATCGGCCGCCCGTACTGGTTGCAGAGGTTGACCCCGCAGACCCGCAACTGCCCGTTGATGGCCACCGGGGTCTGCCCGCCGGGCGGCGGCGTGGTGGGCGGGGGAGTCGTCGGCGGCGGCGTGGTCGGTGGGGGCGTGCTCGGCGGCGGGGTGGTGGGCGGCGGGGTGGTCGGGGTGGTCGATCCGGTGCAGACCGTGCCGTTGAGGGTGAACGAGGTCGGCGACGGGTTGCTGCCGGTGAAGCTGCCGTTGAAGCCGATGTTGGTGCTGGCTCCGGTGGCCAGCGAACCGTTCCAGCTCATGCTCTGTGCCGTGACGGAGCGGCCGCTCTGGCTCCACGTCGCCGACCAGCCCTGGGTGACGCGCTGGCCGCCGTCCGGGAAGGCGAACCCGAGGGTCCAGTTGTTGACCGCGTCGCCCAGGTTGGTGATCGTGACGCTCGCGGTGAACCCGCCGGACCAGCTGTTCGTCGTGTAGGTCACGGCACAGCCGGTGGCGGCCATCGCGTTGGTGGCGGGCAGGGAGGCCAGCGCGCCGAGGGTCAGCGCCCCGACGGTGCCGGCCGCGACCAACAGGCGCCGGAAGCGGCGCGGAGGATGCTTCATGGGTGGACCGTCGCAATCTGGTCGTGGTGGTGGGTCCGGCATCTCCGGTGACATCGGACGGAGGGCCGGGAGCGCTCCCACGGCAGCCTACGATGCTGCGAAACGGTCACGCAATATTTCCATACATCGAACTCTTGCCGGTATGCGATGCCCGAGGACAGTGCCCGGGGTGCCGTGGCGCCCGCGAACGGTGCCCGGACGCGGTGCGTCGGTCACACCTCCCGGGTGGCGTCATGCCTCCGCGGCGGCGTCGGGCCTCGCCGGTGACGTGATGCCTCCGCGACGGGGTCACGCCTCCCCGGCGGCGCGTTGCCGGTCGGCTTCGGCATCGGCGGCCCCGACCGGGGTCGGGTCGGTGTCCCGCCGCGCTCCGGTCAGGTCGACGTCGGCACCGGCCCGGGCCGCGTCGGCCGCCGCGTCGTCCGCGCCGACCACCTCCCCACCGGCCGGCTCGCCGTCGTCCTCGATCAGCTTGCCGGCCGCGGTGATCGCGATCGGCGTGTACCTGGGGTCGACCATGTCGTCCTCCTCGCCGGTGTCGCAGTAGGTACCCACCGCGCGCCCGCCCACACGAGATCCGCCCGCCCGGCAGCCCTGCCCGCCTCCCTGCCCGCAGGCAGGGCCGTCCACTGGCCGGCCGTGTTGACGCGGGTCCTCGACCACAACCGCCCGGAGGTCCGGGCGACCTGTCCGCAGCGGGGGCCCGCCGGGCCCCCGCTGCGCGTGCGATCAGTGGTTGCGTCAGCGGATGTAGAGGACCCAATCCCCGATGTACCCGTAGCAGTAGAACTCGTAGTAGTCGCCGGTCGCGACCTTGGCCTCGCCGTCTGCCTGGCAGTCCTCTTCGTAGGTGAACGATCCGAAGTAGTCGAACTCGGGAGCTGCGATGAGGCGGTTGGCCGCCGCGTAGTCCGCCAGGGCAGTCCCCGTCGCCAACCCCTGGTCCGCGTCGAACTGGTAGTGCACACCCAGGTAGATTCGACTGCGCGCATCCTCCTGGGCGGCAGCGCTGAAGCTGGTGAAGGTGCGCGTCACGCCTTCGGCGTGCGGGTCCTCCGTGGTTGCCGTGAAGGTGATGTTGTCGGTGCCGAAGTAGTTCCGCATCGCGCCCGCCCAGGCCGCCCCGAACGTGGCGTGGCCGGAGACGTACGCGGGGAACGCGGGCGAGTAGCTGTTTCCGTTGAGGTCAGCGGAGAGGGGCTTCCAGCCCGGGTCCGCGGTGGTGGCCGGGTTTCCGTCGGTGCCCGCGAGCTGGATCGCGGTCTCCGGTCGCCACAGGTCGATCGGCGTCTGGTACTTCGCGTCCCAGGCCGCGATGCCGGCATCCGCCATGCTGATCGCGACGAGCGCGAAGAGCCGCGCGTTCCGGTACTCGCCGACGTTCTGCTGCCGGGCGACGATCTGGGTGTGTGCGAAGTGCTGGCCCGGCGGCTTGTAGGTGCCGTTCAGGTCGTTCGCCCAGAACCACGCGATCTCGGTCTGCTCGGCGGTGCGGGTGGAGCTGTTCTCCTGGCCCAGTTCCTGCACCTCGTTGACCTGCTCGGCGTACAGCTCGCTTTCGAGCAGCTCCTCCATCGTGGAGAAACCCCCGGGTAGCTGCGGGCGGAACTGCGAGCCCGAGGTCATCGCGAACGGCGTCACCAGACCCCAGTTCGGCGTCGCGGCGGAGCCGGTACCGGTGGGCCGCCAGTCGCCGGCGTTGGTGCCGGGGGTGTACGCCGTGTTGTTCGTCGAACCGTCACCGGAGCGCGCGTCGATCATCGCCTGGGCCGCCACTGTGCCCACCCTGGTCGCCTCGATCTCGCCCTGCCAGGTGGGGTTGCGGCCCTGCTGCGCCGCCGCGAGGTCGTCGTCGAAGTCCAGAGTCGGGAACACCGACCGCAGCACGGTGACGGCGGCGTAGTCGATCGCCGTCTGCGAGAACGGCTCCCGGTCGTCCCGGACGTCGACCTTCACCAGGTAGGGCTCCGCGTCGCAGCCGATACCCAGGTCTCGGGCGTTGTACTCACAACCGATCGAGTGGACCGCGTCGTAGATGGCAACGTGCATCATGGCGCCCGCTCGGGCCAGTGGCCCTGGCGCCCCGCCCACCTCTCGGTCCAGGGCGATCTCGATATCGCCGGAGTCGGCTCGGCCGCTGGCCGCCGGTACGTCGATGCCGGGCTGCCACCGGTCGCGCAGCTTCGGGGCGGCGCTGCCG
>NZ_JBFBAO010000118.1:0-17165 GCF_040682255.1 Micromonospora sp. NPDC051296
CGATGTCGACCCGGCAACGGATCGGTCTCAGCAGACCCGCACCGAGGGGCCGGTCGTCGTACCGGTGCCGGGCAGCACGGGGAACATCCACAGCGGTCCGATCGGGCCGGAACCCGACGCGGGCCTGGTGAATCCGGAAACCCTCAAGCGTTCGGAGGGGCCGACCGGTCGCGGTACGCACAGTTGGCACCTGGATCCGACGTCGGTGGACGGCGATCCCGCCGGCCCGGAGGCGGAACGCACCCTGATCGAGGCGTCACGGACCCTGGCCGAGACCGTCCGGACTGAGGTCAAGGCCGAGAGGATCTCCAAGGGCAAACAGCCCGGCATGGCTGGCGCGTTGCTGATGCCGAACGGGGACATCACCACGCATACCAGCATGACCGCCGACAAGAGCAAGAATCCGCCCGCCCAACCGGCCGTGCATCCGCTCGCGCAGGCTGCGCTGGCCCGAACGGCAGCGGCCTTGGGCACGAGGAAGGGCGGTGGACACGGCAAGTGCGCCGAGGTGGCCCTCGTATCCGATCAGCTCTACCAGCTCGAACAGAAGTGGCGGGACGCGGGCGAGCCCGGCAGCTTTGAACAGTACGCGCTGAACGCCTTCGAAAACGCCAAGATCGTTACGCACCAGGTCGCCACCGCCCGGTCCGGCGGCGTCACCTACGAACTCGGGCATTACCGACCGCCATGCGGGTCGTGCGCGCACTTCCTCCCGCAGTTCAACATCGAGCCGATCACCGATCCGGATCGTGACGTCGCTGTCTACCAGCCGTCCGTACCTGGTGCGGTGGGCAACGGTCCGCCGCTCAGCGACAGCCGGCCGTACGGGCAGCCGGAGGGTCTGGTGCCACCAGACCAGGCCGACCAGGATGCGCTCGACGCGGCAATGCCCCGGGACCCAGCGACCGGGCGCCCGACGGTCCACCCGGATCCGCGACTCGGGTCATGGGCGGGACTGGTCAACGACGGCGGCCCGGACCAGCCGGGACGCAGCACCAACTGCGCGGATGTCGGCCTCTCCGTCCTGTCGACCTGGTACGGCCGCCCGGATGTGGCGGCGCAGACGGTCCCGTCGTCCGAGGTGGAGCGGGGCAGCACCGCCCGGCAGGAACAGGCACTGCGGGCCAGCTTCGGCCACCAGGGCACCGGAAGCCCCGCGTTGGATGCTGTCGCCGACGCTCTCCGCGCGGCGGGTCCCGGCTCGGCGGCCCTGGTCATCGGCGCTTGGCCGGGTGACGGCGGGCGCGCGCACACCTGGAATGCGGTGAACCACAACGGCACCGTCATCTGGGTCGACGGTCAGCGGGGAAGCTTCTCCGACGGCGACCCGCTGTACGCCGACCAGGTGGGCGATGTCTGGTCGATCGTGCTCGACGCCGAGGGCGATCCGATCCGGCCGGCCACGACCGACGGCAGCACGGGCGTGTCCGTGCCGCCGGTCTCGACCGCGCCTGTTGGCAGCACGGACCCTGACTCCGGCCCGGCCGGCCGTCCAGGTGCCGACGCGGACCTGCCCGGCGTCGACCTGACGGATGGCGCCCCGAACGCCGAGGGCGATCCCACCTCGAACCCCGAGGCGGATCCCGCTCCGACTGATGGGCGCGACCCCGACCCCGACCTGGACGCCTGGCCCGACATGCAGGAATGGGCGATGCCGGACACCCGGCTTTTCGGGCCGGACCGGCTGGCGCCCTTGGAAGACCCCCGCTACCAGGACGACCTCGCGGACAGCCTGCTGACGCCCGACGGCTATGCGGTCTTCGCCGACCCGTCCACCCACCCGTACGGCCAGTTGATCAACGACGGCGGGACGGACCAGCCGGGGCGCAGCAACAACTGCGTCGACAACACGCTCGCGGCGCTGGCCAGCTTCTACGGCGACCCTCAGGTGTCCTACCCGCGTTGGCCGGACCGGCTCGACGACGGATCACTGGAGACCCAGCTCGGTGAGCTGGACGGCTTCGGCCGGATCGAGAGCTGGATCGGCGGCGAGTGGTCCGGCGACAACGACACCCTGCCCCGTACGCCCGCCGAGCGTTCCGCCGCTGTGGCCGACCGGTACGCGCAGCTCTACCAGCGCGTCCTCGACGCGGGACCGGGCTCGGCCGCGGTCGTCGCCGTCGAGTGGCTCCGGATCGACGAGCAGACCGGGGACCCCCTGGTCGACGCCGACGGGCATGTGCAGGGCGCGGCCGAACACGTCTTCCTGCTCGTCTACCCGCAGGACGCGGACGGGCCGGTGTGGTGGGATCCTCAGTTCGCCAGCACCATCACCGGCCCACTGCCCGGGGACTATGTTGGACTGACGCACAACCTGTGGTCGATGGAGGTGCAGCCGGATCATGCCGATGGGCAGGGAGGAAGCCCGGCAGCTGATGACCAGGCTGCTCGGGACGGACAACCCGGTGGCGGTCTTTCCGTTCGAGTTCGGCTGGGCAGCCCAGGAGACGCTCTCTCCACAGCAGCGGGCGCAGGGCAGGCAGCTGGGCCAAGGGGTCTTCATCATCGACCAGACGGGAGTGGTGACCGCCCATCCCAGCCTGCCGCCACCTCTGATCATGAAGCGGTACGCGGCGGCCCGACGGGAGGGCCGGATAACCGGCCGGCAGGTCTGGCCGGCACCGGATCCGGCGGACTGAGCGACGGCGACCCGGCCGGGAACCAGTATCTCGACGGGCTCCCGGAAACGGATCGGACCACCCTGCTCGACGCGCTGAGCGAGGCGCAGCAGGACGCCGACCAGATCCTGGCCGACCTGCACAGCGTCAACGCCGACGTGAACGCGCAGCTCGGCCTGACCAACGAGGACGCGCTGAGCACCCTCGGTGAGCAGCACCGCGTCAAGGGCGCGGAGTCGCTGGCTCGCAAGTTCCGTACCGAGCTGGAACCGCTCGGGTACGACATCGGGTCGGCGCTGGACACCGTCAACGACGTGGTGCGGTTCTCGGTGCGCGGGCCGGAGTCCGAGGCGTACGGGCCGGCGGTGGACTCGGTCCTCTCCTCGTTGGAGGCGCAGGGCTACCAGGTCACCGACCTGAAGAACTTCTGGCACCCGGGTAACCGGTTCTTCGGTCTGAACTGCACCCTGACGTCACCGACCGGGCGTACCTTCGAGTTGCAGTTCCCGACCGCGACCAGCTACGCGATCGGCAAGCAGACCCACGGGCCGTACGAGGTGATGCGCGACCCCGCGCAGTCCCCGGCCGCCCGGGTGCACGCGTTCCTCGACATTCTCGCCATCAACAAGGCCAACGGCATCGCGGCGAGCATGCCGGGTGGCATGGACGCCGCGCGGTTCGATACCCCGAAGAACACCAGCTTCGCCAAGTGGATGGCGTCTCCCCGGCAGGCCAGCATTCGGGAGTCGTACGTCGACTGGCTCGGGCAGCAGGGCCGCACGTTCGCCGACATGCTCGCCGAGCGAGGATTGACGGCGTCCGACCTGCCCGGTCTGGACCCTGACCTGATGGGGGGCGTGCATGGCGACGCTGACGTTCGGCTACTTCCTCCTGCGGAGACCGGACGACCCGACCGGCCCGCCGGTCAACCTGATCGCGGAGGCGGACAGCACGGGACCGACCCAGGCGGTGATCTGGGACCGGTCGACGGACGCCTGGACGTTCCGTCCGGACGTGGCGGCGGCGATCCTCTGGGCGAATCCGGAACGCCACGCGATCGAGCAGGTCGACCGGACGACGGCGGAACGCCAGACGGCGCACTTCACGACGGTTCCGTTGCCGACCGAGGCCGAGCTGACGGAGATCTGCCACCGGGCGACCTGACCGCTGACGGCGCCGGGCCGTCGCTGCCGGAGAGCCGGCGGTTCGGGCCGGGTGAGCTGGCGCCGCTGGAGGATCCCCGTTTCCAGGCCGACCTCGCCGCGAGCCTGTCCACGCCGCAGGGGTACGCCGTCTTCGCGGATCCGTCCACCCATCCGTACGGGCAACTGGTCAACGACGGCGGGCCGGACCAGCCTGGGCGGGGCAACAACTGCCTCGACTGCTCGCTCTCGGCGCTGTCCAGCTTCTACGGCGACCCGCAGGTCTCCTCTCCTCGCTGGCCGGACGTCCGACCGGACGGGTCGATCGACACCATGACGGGGGAGGCAAGTGGCCTCGATCGCGCCGAGGCGTGGCTCGGCGCCGAGTGGTCTGGCGGGCCGGAAGGGCTACCCACGACGCCGGCCGACCGCGCGGCGGCGGTCGCCGAGCAGTTTGCGGACCTTCATCAGCGCGTCGCGGAGGCGGGTCCGGGCTCGGCGGCCCTGGTCGTGGCCGAATGGCTCAGGACGGATCCGCACACCGGGGAGCTCGTCCTCGACGGCGGAAACGTGCAGGTCCAGGATTCGCACGCCTTGGTGCTGGTGTATCCGGAGGGTGCCGAGGGGCCGGTCTGGTGGGATCCGCAACGGGGAATGACGTGGCCACAGCCCCCAGCCGCCTACGTGCCGCACACGTACGCGCTGTGGTCGATGGTGACGTCGGTGGAAGGGGTTTCGGATGACGGAGGACGAGGCGCTGGCGCTGATCAAGCGCCTGCTGGGCACGGCGAACGAGATCGAGCTGCATCCGTTCGAGTTCGGATGGCTGGCGAAGGAGCAGCTGTCACCACAGGAACGAGCGGAGGGCAGGCAGCTGGGCCACGGGAGCTACATCATCGACCGGACGGGAGTGATCACGGCGCAGATCAGTCTGCCCGTGCCGCTGCTGATCACGGAGTACACGCAGGCGCGCAGGGAGGGCCGCTTGACGGGGCGGCAAGTCTGGCCGACGGCGGAACCGACGGCCTGAGGAATCCCGGCGCCGGGTCGTCGCTGCCGGAGAGCCGGCGGTTCGGGCCGGGTGAGCTGGCGCCGCTGGAGGATCCCCGCTTCCAGGCCGATCTCGCCGCGAGCCTGTCCACGCCGCAGGGGTACGCCGTCTTCGCGGATCCGTCCACCCATCCGTACGGGCAACTGGTCAACGACGGCGGGCCGGACCAGCCCGGCCGGGGCAACAACTGCCTCGACAGCTCGCTGGCGGCGCTGTCCAGCTTCCGCGGCGACCCGCAGGTGTCCGCACCTCGTTGGGCGGACCGACTCGACGACGGCTCGATCGATCGCGTTTCCGGTGAGCGGGGCGGTCTGGAGCGGGCCGAGGCATGGATCGGCGGGGAGTGGATCGGCGGGCCGGACGGCCTGCCCGATGGCCTGTCGGCCCGCACCGAGGCGGTGGCCGCCCAGTATGCCGACCTCTACCAGCGGGTGGCGGACGCCGGTCCCGGCGCGTCGGCGCTCGTGGTGTCCGACTGGTTGCTCCTCGACGACAACGGGAACGTCGTCCTCGATGCGGACGGTCGGCCCGAGGTCGACGGCTCACACGCCTTCGTGATCGTCTTCCCGGCCGACGCCGACGCGCCGGTGTGGTGGGACCCTCAGACGGGTACGGCGTCGGTGGACATGCCGGCCACCGACGTGCGGGAAACCCATGCCCTCTGGGCGATGATGATGCCTGACGGAGAGGGGCGAGTTGACCAGGGACGAGGCGCTGACGCTGATCAGCCGGCTGTTGGGGACCCGGAATCCGATCGTGCTTCGGGAGTTCGAGTTCGGCTGGCTGGCCCGAGAGAGACTCTCGGAGCAGGAGCGGGCCTCGGGGATGCACGTGGGCCAGGGGAGCTACATCATCGACCGGTCGGGAGTGATCACAGTCCACTCCAGCCTGCCGCCCGGGCGAGTGATGGCGGAGTACGCACAGGCGCGACGCGAGGGCCGGATCAAGGGCCGACAGGTCTGGCCGGAACCGGAACCGACGGCCTGACGGACGCCGACAGCTCGCCGAACCCCGACGGGCTGCCGGACATCGACGGCGCGACCAACTCCGACAACCTGACGGATTCCGACGGCCCGACGGGGCCGCGCGACCCTGACTCCGCCGCGACCGCCGCCGACGGGCCGGACCTTCGGCAGGCCGCCGCCGGTACGACCTTCGGCGGTGCGCTGCTCGACGCCGATCCCGCTCGCACCGCGGAAGCCGTGCAGGCGGCGCTGACCGGCGGGCCGCTGCCCGACGGGGCGAGCGTCGACCCGGCCACCGGCACCGTCACGCTGGACACCGCCGACGGCCCGTACCAGGTACGCATCGAGCTGACCAACCCCAGGGCGGACGCGTCGGTCGTACCCGTCGCCACCGTCCAGTACGCCGCCGACGGCGTCGTGATGCAGGTCTCCACCGGGGCGCATCCGGACCATGTCCGGCGGGCCGTGGCGGCGATGTTGGCCGAGGCGGACACGGTCGCCCAAGACCGAGCCCTCGGGCAGCGCGTCGATGCCACCGCGGCGCTCGCCGAAGGCGCCCGGCCGGAAAGCGACGGCGACCGGGTCCTCACCGCGCGGGACATCGGCCACCTGGCCGAACTGCGGGTCGTGATCGCCGACAGCACCACCACCGCCGATCCGGTCCGGGCCGGCCAGTTGCGCGCCGAGGCGTTGAGCCTGCTCGTCGCCTCCGGCCTGCTGGAACAGAACCCGGCGCATGCGGCACACGGGCTCGGGACGAACGTGCCGATGGTCGGGCCGGCGGCGGCCCAGGCCCGGCTCGACCTGATCCGGAGCCACCTGGGTCCGGTCGCCCCGGCGATCGAGAGCCTGATCGGGCTGGCACACGGTGACGGGCAACAACTCGTCGCGGATCTCCGGGCGGCACAGTCGGCGATTCGCGCCGAGGCCCGTACCTGGGCGCAGCAGGCCACCGCCCTACGCAACGACGCCGACCTCGCCCTGACCGCCCGGGTGGACGCGGCCCTGGACGCGGCACCGGACCACGTCCTCGGTCGGCTGGTGATCGGTGGTGGCTGGGCCGCCACCGCCGACTTCGTCACCATGGGGGTCGCCGGCGACACCGGGAGCGGGCTTCCGCCGGTGCTCTGCGTCTCCCAGGGCCACGACCCGTGGGCGGAGCGGCAGGCCCTGCTGATGGGGCAGATCCCGTCGGAGCTGGAGCTTCCCGGGTTGCCGTTCCAACCCGCCGACCTGGCCGACGAGGGCACCCAGTTCACCCCGTCCGACGTTTTCGCCGACGCGGTGGGCGCAGCCCGGGCGTTGAGCGGAATGCCGACCTACCAGGGCATGGCGACCGCGATCACGCCCCGCCCGGCCGACGCCGTGGGCTGGCCCGACGGCGCGAACTTCCGGGTGAGTATCGGCGGGCGGGAGGTCTTCACCGCGTCCGTCGACGTCGCGACCGGCCCGGGGCCGGCCCGGGTTCCGCGCGCGCCGGCCACCACCACCGGCCAGTACGTGGACCCGACGACCGGCTACCGCGTCGACCGATCCGGACCGGCACCGGTGTTCCGCGCCTCCGACGGCACCACGGTCGCCCCGGACAGCCTTCCCCCGACCGTACGAGCCGTCCTCGGCGGCACCGGCACGAATGCGGCGAACCTGCCGCTGCTTACCGATCTCGCTGGCCGGCCGACCGATCCGCTGGTGGCCGATCCGGTCTCCGGCTACGCCGTCGACGCCTCGAACGGGCAGGTCCACGACCCATCCGGCCGAAAGGTGGATCACCGGACGCTGCCCATGGAGGTGGCCGCCCGGCTCGGCTACGCAGACGGCTCGTTCAGTGATCCCCGCCCGGCCACCCCGCCCGTTAACTTCGGCGGACAGAACCTGGCCGACGCGTACCGCCCCGGGGACCGGGTGCTCGTCTACGGCGCCGGCGCGTCCGGTGCGTGGGACATCGAGCAGGCTGCTGCCTCTGCGGCAGGACGCATCGACTGGTCGGCCCAGGCCGGGAACTTGCCGCCCGACCAGGTGACGGGCGACCCGGCAGTGGACGCCGAGGCGCAGCTGCGACACAGCTTCAGCGGCGGCTACAACCGGCGCAACACCCTGCCCGGCCTCGGGGCGTACTCGGATGCCGCCCAGGCCCGGGTGGCCGACATGTCGTTGCGTGAGGTCGTCAGCGTCCGGCACACCGTTGACGGAGCGTTCCTGGTGCGCTTCACCGACGGTACCGAACAGGTCTACGACCGGGTGGTGCTCTCGATCGGGCAGGAGCCCCGACTTCCCGGCGGCGTGCATGCGCTGCTGTCCGAGGTGGACCTGTCGGCGCTCGAGGGAACGGCCATCGAACTGGGTGGCCCGGCGGACGTGCTGGGACTGCGCGACGGCAGTGGCCAGCTGAGAGTCCTCGGCGGTGCCAGCGTGGCCGGTGCGCTCCTGGCCGAGGTCGAGGAATCCGTCGGGGACTCGGTCAGGCTGCAGGCCGCAGCGCTGCCGGACGACTCGCGGGGTATCGCGCCCAGCATCCGGTTCCACGCCCAGCGGATCGCCGAGGCCAACCGCGGTGCCACTCCACCGTCACCACCGACCGTGCCAACCGCAGGCGGCCCCGCACCTGCGGATTCGCCGTCAGACCTCGTCCCAGCCGACGCCGAGCCAACGCCAGCCCCACTCGATGTCGAGCCAGGAGAGCGGCCCGTACCGGGCGATCAGCTCTTGGCCGAGCGCGGGCATCTCGACCCACATGGGCTTGCCGTCGATGTCCTGCCCAATGCCCTGGGCGGTGACCTCGACGGGGTTGCGTCGCAGGTCGACGTAGCGCAGGGCGGGGAGGTTCCGGCTGGCGGCGAGGGCCTCGGCACCGGCCGGCCCGATGCCGCAGCGCGCCAGCCCCAGCCAGCGCAGCCGGCCCAGGTAGCGGGAACCGACCAGCGCGGTGAGCCCGTCGTCGCCGATCGGATTGCCCCGCAGGTCGAGGGCGACCAGGCGGCCCAGGCTGGCGACACCGGCGATCTCCGGCATCAGCCCGGCCGCCTCGGTCAGCACCAGATGCCGGACGGGAAGGTGGGCCCGGACCTCGTCGCCGTGGTCGACGAAGGCGCGGGCCGTCATGGTGACCGACTCGACGAGACCGTTGCGCACCTTCCAGTCGACGAGCAGGTGGGCGACCGGCGCGGCGAGGCGCGGGATCACCCGCCGGTACAGCAGGACGTTCTCCCGAGTGGCGCGGGCCCGCGCCAGGTCGAGACGGATGAGCGTGGCGTGCTCGGGGTCGGTGGCCTCGATGGCGTCGGCGTACCGCCGGCGCAGCTCGAGGTCGTCCGGGTCGGCCAGGATGGCGGAATAGATCTCGGCGGGCGTGGCCATGACGGCAGCGTATCGACGGACGGCTCGATCACCGCCGCCGCGGTTCCGGGCTCCACATTCCACGGCCTGGGCCGCCCGGCCGCCGATCCGGCGGCGGTGCTGGACGTGGCGCGGGCCGCCCTGCCACAGGTGGCCCCGTACGCCCAGGTGGACGCGGTGGTTCCGGTCGGCCCCGACCGGTTCGAAATCCGCTCGGCCGGGCAGTACCCGCTGACGGTGCGGCTCACCACCGGCCCGTTGACCGACGGCGTGGTGGCCCAGTCGGTCCGCAACCCCGACGGGACCTTCACGGTCACCGTGTCGGACCGGGCCGTCGACCAGGTGGTCGCCCGGGCGCTCGCGCACGAGGTGGCCGAGCTGGTGGCGCTGCACGAGTCCGGCCGGGCCCTGGTCGGCCCGCTGGACCCGGGCAACGTGCGCGGCCCGATCGACCCGGCCGGGCTGACCGCCCACGACCGGGGGCGGATGGCCGAGGTCCGGCTGCTCGCCGCCGCGTACGCCAGCGCCAGCGCCGACCCGGCCACCCGGCTGGCCGTACGCGCCGAGATCGACGCCCTCGCCGGCCACCTCGGCCTACGGGTGGGCGACCCGGATGTCCGGGCCCGCTGGGCCCTGCTCCCGCGCGACGTGCTGGCCCACCTGATGCAGCTCAGCGTGCCGTCGATCACCCCGGACGCGGTCTCCGCCGTGCTGGCGGGCGCGCCGACCCTCACCGAGGTCGAGCGGATCCGGATGATCGACTACCGCTCCCGGCTGGCACCGGACTTCCAGGTGCCGCAGCAGGCCGACCTGGACACCCGGCTGCGGGAACTGGCCGCCGAGGCCGAGCACGCACAGTCCGGCATGCCGCGGATGTCCGCCTTCGCCGGGCAGATCGTCGGCGTACCGCAGGCGCAGCTCGACCGGATCCGGGCGGTGGACCCGCAACTCGCCGACCGGCTGGCCGCGGAGGGCGTCTACGTCGACCTGACCGGCCGCTACGACCTGCGCCCGTACATGGTGGCGGGAGTTCCCGCGATCGACCTCGGCGCGGCCCGCCCGGCGTTCGACCTGACCACCGAGGCCGGCCGGCAGGCCCAGCTGCACGAGGACCGGCAGCGGTCCCGGGCCGCGCTGCGCGGGCTGCCCGGCGGCCAGGCCGCGGCCCTGCTCACCAACCACGACTTCCACTACCAGGGCACAGCCCGGTGGATGGGGCTGGTGCCGGACGTGCTGACCGAGGCGCTGCGCAGCATCACCCCCGTCACACCGGCCGCTGCCGTGATGGCGGAGACCGCCTCGATCCAGCAGCCCACCGGCGACATCAGTGCGGTCGCCGACCGGGTGACCCTGCCCCCGGACGCGCCGAAAAAGCCCGGGCCGGTCTATGGGCCGGCGTTGGACGCCCGGACCGGGCAGCCACCGCCGCTGTTCGACGGCCCGCCGAAGCGGGAGGACGTGCAGCAGGGAGCGCTCGGCGACTGCGGCATGATCGCCGTGATCGGCGCGGTCGCCGGTCAGCTGCCGAGCACCATCGCGCAGATGTTCCAGCCGAACCCGGACGGCTCGGTGGACGTGCTGCTGCACGAGGCCAGCGAGCCGGGCTACTCGGTCAACCCGACCGGGCGCCAGCTGCGAGTCACCGTGTACCCGGACGTACCGCTGCATCCGAACTCGAACGGGCACAGCGCGTACGCCAACCAGTCGGCGGTCGGCACGGCCTGGGCGTCGCTGCTGGAGAAGGCGATCGCCGCCGTCGACCGCACCTGGACCCAGCAGCGCCACGACCAGTGGCAGCAGCAGTGGACCGCCCGCCCGGGCGTGGACGCCGCCCAGGCCGCTCCGCTCGGCTACGCCCGACTGGGCAACGGCAGCAGCCGTTTGGTGCAGGCGGAGCTGCTCACCCAGCTCACCGGGCTGCCGACCGGAGTGAGCCAGCTCGACCCGACACCGGGGCGGGAGGCCGACACCGAGGCCCGGCTGGCGGCACTGCTCGCCGCCGGCAGTCCGGTGATCATCGGGACCCGCCCGGCCGCGGAGTACTCGGCGTACCCGAACGGCAAGCCGCCGTACGGGCTCGTCGCCGGGCACGCGTACGAGATCGTGTCGGTGGCGAACGGTGAGGTGCAGCTGCGCAACCCGTGGAATTCGAGCCATCCGTCGCCGATGCCGGTGCGCGCCTTCCTCGACCTGATGAGTCCCTGGTACGCGCACGTCGAGCTGGCCCGGAGCACCGTGGCGGCGCTGCCCGACTCCGAATTCCACGGTCAGGGCCGGCCGGTGGCCGACCCGGCAGCGGTGATGGAACGGGCCCGGTCGATCCTGCCGACGCTGGCCGAGACGATCAGCGCGGACCAGGTCGTCGCCGTCGGACCGGACGTCTTCGAGGTCCGCTCGGCGGGCCTGGAGCCGCTGCGGATCCGGGTCACCACCGGTCCTCTCGCCACCGGCCAGGTGGCCCAGACCACCCGGAACCTGGACGGCACCTTCACCCTCACCGTCTCCGACCGCGCCGCCGACGCCGTGGTCGACCGCGCGGTGGCGCACGAGGCCGCCGAGCTGCTGGCCCGGCACCAGACCGGTGAGGCCCAGGTCGGGCTCTTCGACCAGGGCGCCGCCGAGGGACCGATCGACCCGGCCGGCCTCTCCGCCCGGGACCACGGCCGGCTGGCGGAGCTGCGCCTGATGGCCGCGTGGTACGCGCAGGCCGATCCCACCGCCCGACTCGCCCTGCGGGCCGAGGTCGACGCGCTGGTCGACCGCCTCGGGCTGCGCTGGGGTACGCCGGAAGTGCAGGCCCGCCTCGCGCTCCTGCCCAGTGACGTGTGGACCCAGGTGATGCGGCTGAGCGTGCCGGCGATCACGCCCGATGCGGTGGCCGGCGCCCTGGCCTTCAGTCCCACCCAGACGGCGGTCGAACGGTTCCGCGCGATCGACTACCGCGGCCGGCTGGCGCCGGACTTCCAGCCACCGCCGGCCGCCGCCCTGGACGCCAAACTGCGGGAGCTGGCCGCGCACGGGGAGCGGAGCCAGTCCTCGTTGCCCCGGATGCCGGCCCTGGCCGGCCAGATCATCGGCGTACCGCAGGCGCAGCTCGACCAGATCCGGGCGGTGGACCCGCAACTCGCCGACCGACTCGCCACCGAGGGCGTCTACGTCGACCTGACCGGCCGCTTCGACCTGCGCCCGTACACCCTCGACGGGGCACCGGAGTTTCCACTGACGGCCTCGGCACCCGCGTTCGATCTGAACACCGAAGCCGGCCGAATGGCACTGCTCAGCGAGGACCGCAGCCGGGTCGCTGCCACCTTCCGCGCCGCGTACGGGTCGAATCCCGCTGCCATGGCGGTGCTCAGCACGCACACCTTCCACTACGTGACCGGCGCGAGGGTGATGGCGCTGGTTCCGAACGGGCTGACGGATGCGCTGCGGACGATGATGCCGCCCGAACTTGAGGTCGAGGTCGAGGTCGAGCCGACCGTGACCACCAGCGAGGTGGCCGTGGTCGCCGACCGGGTCACCCTGCCCGACCCGGATTCCGACTACCCGGTCGGCTACGGCCCGGCGCTGGACTCGCGTACCGGACAGCCGGCGCCACTCTTCGACGGACCACCGCGCCGCGAGCAGGTGCGCCAGGGCCTGCTCGGGGACTGCGGGATGCTCGCCGCCATGGCGGCGGTTGCCGGCTACCGGCCGGATGCCCTGACGCAGCTCTTCCAGCCGAACCCGGACGGCACGGTGGACGTGCTGCTGCACGAGAGCGTCCTGCACGGCGACACCTCGACCGCTACCGGCCGGCGCGTTCGCATCACCGTACGGCCCGATGTGCCGCTGCGCGGCGACGTGCCGGGGGAGTCCGCCTATGCCGACGGGTCGTCGAACGGCTCGGGCTGGGCGTCGGTTCTGGAGAAGGCGCTGGCGGCGGTCGACCGGACGTGGACCAATGAGCGACGCGACGCCTGGCAGCGGGACTGGACGGGATGGCGCAGCACGGATGATCCACACCAGGCGGCGCCGTCCGGCTATGCCCGCCTCGACGTCGGCAGCACCAGCTACCTGCAGGCAGAGCTGATGACCCAACTCACCGGTGTGCCGAGCCGGATGTCGTCCTTCGACACCAGGCCCGGCCAGGAGGCCGTCGTGGCTGCCCGGCTGGCCGCACTGCTCGCCGCCGGAAGCCCGGTGATCTCCGGCACTCGGCCCGAGAACACCTACCCGCCCGGATTTACCCAGCTGCCGTACGGGCTCGTGTTCAAGCACGCCTACGAGGTCGTGTCGGTGGCCAACGGGCTGGTGCAACTGCGGAATCCCTGGAACTGGGATCATCCGGCGCCGATTCCGGTGCGCGACTTCCTGGACCTGATGGCTCCCGATTACGCCCACATGAACATCGCCGCGGCGGTCACCGCTCCACGAAGCGGCTGGGCAGCCGACCCGTCCGCCCCGCCGACGATGCCCGCGGTGCCGTCGATCACGGTGCCCCGACCGCGCGCACCGGAGGTGGCGGCAACGGCCGGCGGGGATCGACCACACCGCCACGCCCTGGGCCGTACCCACCTAGAGGACGATCGGGCCACGGTCAGCTACCGTGCACTACTCGGCGGCGACGGTACGGTGAATGGCCTGATCGTTGTGGTGTCCTCCGGTCGAGGGCAGCGTACGACGCACTGGACGATCGACGGGAAACCCGCTGTCGGAGGCTCGGTGCCCGTGGCGCGGGTCGAGGCCGAGCGGATCGCCCGTGAGGTGCTTGGCTTCGCGCTGCCGCCGGAGCCCGTGCTGTGCGACATGGTGGACGGCTGACGATGCCGACCACAGGGACAGGGGGACAGCCGTTGCGATCCTTCACTGCCAGGGCCGCGATTCGTAACAACGTCCCCGTCGACGTGGGACCGGCCAGCCTCGGGGCGCGTTGGGTCCACGTGGGGCCGCCCGTCCGTGCCGGGATCGTGGTCATGCCGCACGGGGCTACGGAGCCCTCATACCACGAGGTGACACTTGGCGAGACCTTCCCGGTAGGCGAGGAGACCTGGCGCTTCGCGGATCTCGACATGGCCAGCGCAAACGAGTGGCGGGTGAGGGTCCGTCGGGCGGACGAAGACGAGGTGACGGAACCCCCCACCGGTCACCTTTGGGAGCGGGCGCGGCTGCGCCCCTACGGGCAACTTGACGAGACGCAACTCCAGTCGGTGGAGGTGGCTCTGGGGCATCCGCTGCCACCGGACTACCGGGACTGGCTGCGCCGGAACAATGGCGCGCTGCCCGAGGTCGAGCATCATGTTCCCGGCGCACCGTTCTCCCTGCTGCCGGAACGTCCGCTGTTCGGGGTGCATCCGCAGTACCCGCTCTTCGACCTGGTGCACGCGCAGCGCGTTCATCGGGATCCGTGGCTGTCGCCGGCATGGTTGGTGATCGCGAACCCCGTCGGCGGCTTGCTGGTGATCTCGGCGCAGCCGAGTAGCAGCAACGTCTATTTCGTGCACGAGTTGGATCTGCTGGGCCCGCCTGGCCCGCCCGCCTCAGCCGCCCGGGAGCGGAAGCTACGCGCGGTGGCCTGGTCGATGGGCGAGTTCATCGGGCGGTTGACCCCGAGGGAGTTGGACGACCAGCCACCGGTACCGATGCTGCCGCCCGGTACGTTCACCGATTCGCGCAACTACGAGAACGGGCAGCCATGAGCAAGGCGCGGGCGGAAAGGTTCGTGCCGACGAAAGAGCCGGGAGAGCAACGTTGCGCTCGTTCACTCACCTGACCGCCATCCCGAACAACGCGACGGCGGATGTCGGACCGGCCCGGTTCGGGGTCCGCTGGGTCGACGTCGGGCCGCCGGTGCGCGCCGAGATCATCGTCATGCCGTTCCGGAGCGACGAGGACTTCGCCTACGAGGTCACGCTCGGCGAGACCTTCGCGGTTGGTGAGGAGACCTGGCGCTTCGCCGACCTCGACATGTCCAGCACGGACGAGTGGGAGGTCACCGTCCGCCGGGTGGACGAGAACGAGGTGATGGAGCCGCCCACCGGACGCCTGTGGAAGGCGGCCCGGCTGCGTCCCTACGGGCAGCTCGACGAGACCCAGCTCCAGTCAGTGGAGGCGGCCCTCGGGGCCCGGCTGCCGCTGCACTACCGGGACTGGCTGAGCCGGAACAACGGCGCGCAGCCCGAGGTGGAGCACCACATCCCCGGCGTACCGTTCACCCTCCTGCCGGAGCGTCCGCTGTTTGGCGTGCATCCCCAGTACCCGCCGTTCGATCTGGTGCACGCGCAGCGCGTACACCGGGATCCCTGGCTGTCGCCGGCGTGGCTGATCATCGCCAACCCTTCCGGCGGTCTGTTGGTCGTCTCGGCCCAGCTGGGTGACGAGAACGTCTATTTCGTGCACGAGCTGGACCTGGTCGGCCCGCCGGGCCCGCCCGCCTCAGCCGCCCGGGAACGGAAGCTGCGCGCGGTGGCCTGGTCGATGTACGAACTTATCGGCCGGTTGACCCCGATGGAACTGGACCAGCTTCCTCCGGCGCAGATCCTGCCGCCCGGCACCTCGACCGATCCGCGCAACTACCAGGACGGGTAACCCACGGCAGGACGCAGACCTCGCTGGCTTGCGCCCGCGGCGGGGTGGGAAGCCGGACGGTCCGCTCAGCTGAGCGTCGACAGCAGTCCGGCGTACGCGTCGCGGACCGCGACAAGTCGGTCCCGCCGGAAGCGGCCCGGCTCGCGCTGGTGCAGCTGCCGCCCGCGGTCGCTGACGATGGCGCCCTGCGGAACGCTGTCTCCGCCCGCCGGGATGAACTTGCCGACCTCGTCGAGCGCGGCGACGGCCCGGGTCAGTGCGGCCCGGGCCCGCTGCCCGGCCTCGCCAGCCGTGGAGTCGGCCGGCACCGAGCCGGCGTAGGCGTCGGCGACCAGGAGCCACTCGCCGGGATCGAGCAGCTGCGACGGCTCGTCGCCGCCGTAGCGGAACCCGGTGCCCGCCCCGCCGATCGTCGCTGGCAGCCGGAAGATGAACTCCCGGTCCTGGCCGCAGCCCGCGCAGGCGCCGGTGTAGCGGCTGGCCAGGTCGCCGTCGTCGAGCGCGATGACGGAGCTCTGCCGGGGGAACCGGCTCTCCCCGCACGGGCAGGGGTGCAGGTCCATGTAGAGGTGCGCCTCCGCGTTGGTGCGGCTCAGCGGCGGGGTCATGCGTCCCACCGTACCGATCGGACGCGCTTGCGGCCGTCCCGGCCGTGCCGCTGGCATACTCGCCGACCATGGTGTTGTCGCGCGGCTGGGCGGTCTTCCTTACCGGGGTCGGCGTGTGGACCTGGGCGATCTGGCCGAGGTTCGCGGTGGCCATCTGGAAGGACCGGAGGTCCTGGTCCACCGGCATCGTCGGGGACGGCGTGCCGACCGGCTTTCTCTGGGTACACGCGCTGCTGATCGTGGCGTCGTTGGCCAGCGGCACCGCCGTCGGTCTGCTCGGCCTCCGTGCCTGGCGGGCATCCCGCCGGCGTACGCGCTGAGCCCCACCACCTGCGCGGTCGGTGCGGTTGGCGCTGGCGTTCCGGTGTCCATCTCGGAGCGCACGGTGACCGGATGATGGGGTGTGACGGGGACCGCTCTCCCCCGATTTGACGATCAATCCCGTGGACGCGTAACTTTCTCTCTGCCAGCGCGGAACGGGCAAACAGGGCGAAAGTCCTGAGGCTCCGAAGCGGTGGTGCCGGGTCCGGGAGGATTCATCCTCAGTGGACACGGTCCGGGTGGGGCTCGACCACGCCGCCGAGAGGCGGATTTGGCGGAGCGGAACCGACCGGGTAAGGTTTACGACCGGCAGGGCACCGGGCGAGCGTGCGGGAAACCGCAGCGGCCGGCCTGCCAAATCCGATGAACGAGCGAGGCGGTTCGCCGCTGCGCGGGTTCGCGGGTGCCGAACCGCCTGAAGCGTGACGGACCGGGACACACGGTTTGACACGGGCCAGAGGGTAAGGTAACGTAGTAAAAGTGCCCGGCGCGAGAGCGGCGGGTGTGTGGACGAGATGCCCCGGATGGGTGCCTGCGGTTTGTGGGTGTGCCTGATGGTG
>NZ_JBFBAO010000119.1:0-17075 GCF_040682255.1 Micromonospora sp. NPDC051296
CAGGTCGGCCAGGTCGGCAAGGACCGCCAGCGACGGCAATCCGCCCGGCGGACCGTCGGAGGAAGAGCCGCCAGCGGCCGCAACGTCGACCGGGGACCGGGCTGGGGGCGGGCCATCGAACGAGGACTGGGCTTCGGTCGGGGAGGGTGGGTCGAGCAGCGTCTCCGGGTCCTGTCCGGCGTGCGCGGCGAGCAGCTCGGTGAGGACGTACGGGTTGCCGCCGGTACGCTGCCAGACCCCGTGCACCAGCCGGGCACCGGGCGGGCGGCCGGCGTACACCTGGGTCAGCACCTCGGCGACCTCGGCCGGGCGCAGTGGCCCGAGGTGCTGGCGCACCGCGCCGCGTACCCCGCAGAGGCGGGCCAGGGTGCGGCCGGCGAGTTCCGGCGCGACCGCGTGCGCCGCGGGCCTGGTGGCGACCACCAGCAGGGCCGGCAGCCCGGCGGCGGTGGCCAGCTCGCCGACCAGGTTGAGGCTGGCCGGGTCGAGCGCGTGCAGGTCCTCCACCACGAGCACCGCCGGGCCGGCGCCGACCAGCACCCGGACGGTACGCACGGCGAGGCGGAGCAGGGTGCCGGGGGCGTAGCGCTCGCGTGGCGCGGTGGGCTGCTGGGCGAGCCAGGCCAGCGCGTCCGCCGGAAGGTCGAGCCGGCTGGTGTCGCGCCCGCTCAGCACGGCGGCCAGCCAGTCGTACGGGGCGGGGCTGTGCACCCGGGCGGCGCCGCTGAGCACCACCTCGGGCCGTGGGGTGAAGGTGTCCAGCGCGGCGGCAACCAGCAGGCTCTTGCCCACGCCGGCGCCGCCGGTGACGACGGCGACAGCCGGCGACCGGCGGCGGCCACCGACCACGGTGGACCACGCCCGGTCCAGCTCAGCCAGCTCACCGGCGCGCCCGACCATGGACACCGGCAACATTCCTCAACCCTACGCAGTAGTGCGTAGAGACGCGGGAAGGGTCTTCTTGGCAAGCTTGACCCCATGACGCTCATCCTCCGCTCGGCCATCCTCAACGACATCGGCCTGGTCCGCACCAACAACGAGGACTCGGCCCTCGCCGGCGAGCGCCTCGTCGCGGTGGCCGACGGCATGGGTGGGCTGCCCGCCGGTGAGGTGGCCAGCGAGATCGTCATCCGGATCCTCGACGAGCTGATCCCGCCGACCACGCCGGACGCCGCCGCCGACGCGCTGCGTGCCGTGGTCAGCACGGCCAACCAGCGCATCCACGCCGCGATCGCCGCCGACCCCGCCCGCGACGGCATGGGTACGACGCTGACCGCCGGCCTGCTCGCCGGGGACACGCTGGTGCTCGCCCAGGTCGGCGACTCCCGCTGCTACCTGCTGCGCACGGGCCAGCTGCGCCAGCTGACCCGCGACGACACCTTCGTGCAGGCGCTGGTCGACCAGGGTGCGCTCTCCCCGGAGCAGGCCCGGCACCACCCGCAGCGGTCTCTGGTGACCCGCGCGGTGCAGGGCTTGGACGCGCCGCCGACGATGGGCATGGTGACCGTCGCCGCCGGGGACCGCCTGCTGCTGTGCAGCGACGGGCTCTCCGACTACGTGGCCGACGAGGCGATCGCCGCCACGCTGAGCCTGCACGCCGACCGCCAGCAGTGTGGCGAGCAACTGGTGAAGCTCGCCCACCAGGCCGGCGCGCCGGACAACGTCACCGTCGTCATCTCCGACATCATCACCGGCTGAGCCCGGCCCCCTGCGGCTAGGTAGTTGTGCCATCTAGATAGCACCACTAGGGTTCGGCGGGTGGATTCCGACCGTCGAGGGCAATGGCTGCGCGGAGTGCTCGACCTCTGCGTGCTCGCCCTGCTGCGAGAAGGCGAGTCCTACGGCTACCAGCTCGCCCAGTCGCTCGACGCCGCGGGCGTCGGGCCGATCCAGGGCGGCACGCTCTACCCGGTGCTGCTGCGGCTGCAACGCACCGGCCTGGTCACCGCGCAGTGGCGGGAGGGCGGGTCGGGTCCGGCCCGCAAGTACTACCAGCTCACCGACGACGGGCGGGCGGCGCTGCACCAGGGCGGCAACGCCTGGCTGGCGTTCGTGGCGCCGGTGACCGGCATCGTCACGAAGGGGGTCGAGGGGTGAACGCCGACGAGTGGCTGCGGGCGTTCGCGGCCGAACTGCACCAGCGCCGAGTGGCGGTCGACGCCGCCCGGAACGTGGTCGCCGAGGCCGCCACGCACCTGCGCGAGGGCGGGGGCGACCCATGGCTGGTCTTCGGCCCGCCGCAGTCGTACGCCGCCGCGATCGTGGAGAGCATCGGCACCGCGCCCGGCCCGCGCCCCGGCCCGGTCCGGCTGCACGCCCGGGGCATCACCAAGCGGTACGGACGACGCACGGTGCTGCGCGACGCGTCGCTGACCGTACGGGCCGGCCAGATCGCCGCCGTGGTCGGCGCGAACGGCTGCGGCAAGAGCACCTTCCTGCGGATCTGCGCCGGGCTGGTCTCGCCCGACGCCGGCGAGGTCAGCGTCTCCGGCCGGCTCGGCTACTGCCCACAGCAGGGCGGCACCGCCGACTTCCTGCTGCCCGACGAGCACTTCGTGCTGGTGGGCGCCGGTCAGGGCGTGGCACGGGGGCCGGCCCGCCGCGCCGGCCGGGCGGCGGCCCGGCATCTCGGCTGGGACGCCGAGGGCGACGTGCTCGCCCGGCACCTCTCCGGCGGTACGCGGCAGAAGCTGAACCTCACCATGTCCACCCTCGCCGAGCCGGACGTGCTGCTGCTCGACGAGCCGTACCAGGGCTTCGACCAGGGCAGCTACGTCAACCTCTGGGACCAGTTGATCCGGCTACGCGACGAGGGACGGGCCATCGTCGTGGTGACCCACCTGCTCAACCAGCTCGACCGGGTCGACGTCGTGCTCGACCTGACCCCCGCCCAGCAGGGAGGCCGCTCGTGAACCGGCTGGTCACCGTGGCCGAGATGACGCTGCGGGAGCTGGCACGCCGTCGGGGCGTACTCCTGCTTCTGCTGTTGATGCCGTTGGTCTTCTGGCTGATCCGGCGGGACGCCTACGTCGGGCAGTCGATCCGCGCGCTGCTGCTCGGCATCAGTTGGGCGGTCAGCACCGCCGCGCTCTTCGCCACCAGCGCCGCCCGCGAGATCGAGCCCCGGCTCCGGCTCGCCGGCTACCGGCCGCATCACCTCTACCTCGGCCGGATGCTCGGCCTGTGGGTGCTCGGCCTGGCCGTCTCGGTGCCGTTCTTCCTGCTCACCGTCTTCGACACGGCCAACCTGCGGTACGCCGGGATCGCCGTGGCGATGCTCTGCTGCGTGGCGGTGGCCGCGCCGTTCGGCATGCTGATCGGCGCCCTGCTGCCCCGCGAACTGGAGGGCACCCTGCTGCTGCTCACCGTGGTGGCGATGCAGATGCTGATCGACCCGGCCAGTCCCGGCGCGAAGCTGACCCCGTTCTGGTCGAGCCGGGAGATCGGCACCTGGGCGGTGGACCACACCGACGACGGTTACCTGACCCGGGGCCTGCTGCACGGGCTGGTGGTCACCGCGCTGCTGACCGTGACGGTGGCGGGTGTCTTCGCCGTCCGGCTGCGCCGTCGCCGGCACCTGCACCACGTCCCGCTCACCTGACCACGGCCCCCGGGGCTCCGGCCCCGGCGACGGCTCGGCTCGACCGAGAACCTCGACACAGGGCCTAGCATCACGGGGTGCGTCTGAGACCCCTCGCCGCCGTGGTCGCACTCGGCGTCGCCCTCACCACCCTGTCCGCCTGTGGTCCGTCCGTGCCGCGGGCCGACCCCCGAAGCGCCCAGCCGCCGGTGACCGACACCGACACCGCCGCGCCGACGGCGGAGGTCGAACAGCCGACCACCAAGGCCACCCCGCCGGCCCGTACCGGCCTGGGCGCACCCGGGGCCAGCGCCAGCCCCACGCCACCCGCGAAACCGCAGGGCGTACGCCCCACCGGCAACCCGGCCGGCAGGGCGGCCGTACCGGCCGAGGCGCGGGCGGTCGACACCTCGAAGCCGACCCGTACCGTCGGCACCGGCACCCCCGCCAGCTGCACCTCCAACGCGGTGGTCCGGGCGGTGGCGGCCGGCGGCATCATCACCTTCGACTGCGGCCCGGACCCGGTGACCATCCAGATGACGGCGACCGCCAAGGTACGCAACGCCAACGGCCCGAAGGTGGTGCTCGACGGCGGTGGCAAGGTCACCCTGAGCGGGCAGGGTAAGCGGCGCATCCTCTACATGAACACCTGCGACGCCCTGCAGGGCTGGACCACCTCGCACTGCAACGACCAGGATCACCCCCAGCTGACCGTGCAGAACCTGACCTTCGCCGACGGCGACGCCACCGGCCAACGGACCGAAGGTGGCGGTGGTGGGGCGATCTTCGTCCGGGGTGGCCGGTTCAAGGTGGTCAACTCGCACTTCGCCGGCAACCGCTGCGACCGCACCGGCCCGGATCTCGGCGGCGCCGCCATCCGGGTGCTCGACCAGCACAACGACCAGCCGGTGTACGTCGTCAACAGCACCTTCACCGGCGGATCCTGCGCCAACGGCGGCGCGCTGAGCAGCATCGGCGTCTCCTGGGTGGTGCTCAACAGCGTGCTGCGGGACAACGAGGCGGTCGGCAACGGCGCCAACCCGGCCCGCTCCGGCACCCCCGGCGGCGGCAGCGGCGGCGCGATCTACTGCGACGGCGACAAGTTCTCGGTACGAATCGCCGGAACGATCATCGAGGGCAACGACGCCAAGGAAGGCGGCGGGGCCATCTTCTTCGTCAGCAACAACCGCACCGGCACCCTCCGCATCGAGAGCTCGACCCTGCGCCGCAACCCCAGCCACGGCTTCGAGACCTACCCCGGCATCTTCTACCTCGGCTCCGGCACCCCCGCCTTCACCTCCTCCACCATCCGCTAACCATGTTGCTCGTCGATCATGCAGTTGTGGTGCCCGGAAAGTCCGCTCAACTGGCTATTGCCCAGCACCACAACTGCATGATCAGCGAAGGGCGAGGGGTGGGCTGGGGGTGTGGGCGCGGCCGGCGATGCCGGCGAAGAGTTCCTTCAACGCGTCGACCGAGCTGACCCGCGGCTGCCAGCCCAACTCGCGCTCGGCCCGCTCGCTGGACATCAGCGGCGCGTTCAACGCCAACTCCACCCAGCCGGCGTCGACCGGTTGCAGCCGGGCCCGCCAGGTGAGCGCGGCGGCGGCGCGCAGCAGCGGGGCGGCCACCGGCACCGTCCAGCCGTGGAAGTGCCGGGCCACCAGCTCCGGGGTCAGCACCGGGTCCGCGGCGACGTTGAAGGCACCACGCGCGTCACCCAGAATCGCCCGGGCGTACGCATCGGCCACATCGTCCGCGTGCACCGCCTGCATCCGCAGCCGGCGGTTGGCCGGCACCAGCGGCAGCCGACCGAAGCGGAGCAGCCGCACCGGCACCAGCCGCCCGAGAAAATAGCGGGTGATCTCGGTGCCGGCGGCCCGCTGGAAAATCAGCCCCGGGCGCATCCGCACCAGCCGTAGCGCTGGATGGCTCCGCTCGATACCGTCGAGCATCTCCTCCACCGCCGACTTGTCCCGGCTGTACGACGACTCGGCCACCCCGGTCGCCGGCCACCGCTCGCTGATCGGCAGATCCTTCGGGCCGGGCGCGTACGTGCCGACCGACGAGGCGTACACCAGGGCCGGCACCCCGGCACGCAACACCGCGTCGACCACCGCCCGGCTGCCGCCCACGTTGGTGCGGCGCAACACGTTCGGGTCGTGGCTGGGCTGGATCTGCCAGGCCAGGTGCACCACCGCGTCGGCCCAGGCAAAAATCTCGGTGAGTTGATCGGCCGCACCGGGCAGCCCGATGTCGCAGGAGTGCCAGCGCACCCCGTCGTACGGCTCACCCGCCCCCAGGCTTGGCAGCCGGCGCGCCACCCCGACGACCTGGACCTCGCGCTCCCGCCGCAACCGGCGCAGCAGCGCGGTGCCCACGTTGCCGCTCGCCCCCACCACCACGATCCGCATGCCCGGCCCGTACCCGATCAGCCGCCTTCCAAGCCCGTCGGTTGGTGCGGCCTACCGGGCCAGCAGGGCACCGATCAGGCAGGCGAAGGCGGCGACCGAGCTGATCGTCCGGACCAGGTTCCAACGCACCCAGGTCGCCTCGAACCGCTGTCGTACCGCCGCCAGGTCGGTGGTCCCGTCAACCGACCCGGCGGCGTCCAACTGGTTATTAAGCGGCACGTTGCACCGCATCGTTACGCCGAACGTGACCAAATGGCCGACCAGCGCGGCGACGAGCCAGGCCAACACCGCGCCACCGGCGCGGAAATACCCGGCCACGGCCACCGCGACCAGCAGCGGCCCGCCGAGGAACACCGACAGGAACCACCCGTTGAGGATCTTCCGGTTGATCGACTGCATGGTGCCGACCAGCGTCCGGTCGTCGGTCGCGGCCAGACCCGGCATCACCGAGCAGGCGTACGCGAAGAACAGCCCCGCCACCAGCCCGGTGCTCATGGTCGCCCCGGCCAAAATGGCGATGCGGATCGGTTCCGGCACGCTGGACCTCCCCTGTCGTACTGCCGACTGAACGATCCTGCCAGCCCCGGCCAACCCCCTCGACCCCGTACGCTGGCCGGCGCGCTGTCCGGAGCCATCGATGGCGGCCCGGAAGCCGCGAGCCCGCTCCCGCGGGTGTCCGGTAACCTGAGCGCGCGGGCCGCTAGCTCAATGGCAGAGCTGTGGACTTTTAATCCATAGGTTCAGGGTTCGAGTCCCTGGCGGCCCACTCTTCCGCAGGTCAGCGGCCCTTCTCGGGCTGTTTCAGTGGTGATCACGACTCGTACAGCAGCGAAGTGCAGCACCGGCCAGGGTGAGGCAACATACTCCGCCTGAGGTACAGTTTTCTGTACCTGCCTGGAGGTGGTCATGCGGACCGTGAACTTCACCCAACTACGCCAGAACCTGGCCGCCGAACTCGACAGCGTCATCAACGACGCGGAAGAGGTGGTGGTGACCCGCTCGGGCCACGAGCCGGTGGTGATCGTGTCGCTGGCCGAGTACGAGTCGATGAAGGAAACCGAGTACCTCCTGCGCAGCCCCAGCAACGCCGCAGCGCTACGCCGATCGATCGCGGAGCTTGAGCAGGGCGACACGGCCGAGCGGGAGCTGACCGACCCGGACGCCCGGCGGGACGTCGCGTGAGGCTGGTCTTCACCGCGACAGCCTGGAGCCAGTACCTCAGCCACACCGACCGCAAACTGGTCAAGCGCATCAATGAACTGATCGCGGACGTGATGCGCAACGGCTACGAAGGCATCGGCAAGCCGGAACCCCTACGGGGAGAGCTGTCCGGCTTCTGGTCCCGCCGGATCGACCGCGAACACCGGCTGGTGTACCGGATCACCAAGGACGACGTCGAGGTCATCGCCTGCCGGTACCACTACGGCGACCGATAACGGACCAGCGTGGAGACAGCAGCGTCCGGCCGTCATCGGTCGAGCGTCTGGCCGAGCCGCTTGAGAGCGTCGCGGGTGGCTGCCGAGGACACCACCGTGTAGATCTCCATGGTGATGGCGAACTGCGCGTGCCGGAGGATCTGCATCGCCACCCGGGGGTGCACGTCCAGGTCAGCCAGGAGGAAGGCGCAGGTACGCCGGGCATCCCTGACGGTGATCCGCCGGACGCCGGCCGCGTCGCAACGCCGGTCCCAGAAGCGGTTGACGTCCCTCGGCTCGACCGGCCGCCCGTAGCGCGTGGTGAAGACGAGATCCGACGGCTGCCAGGCCGGGCCGGCGGCATCCCGGGCGGCGTGCACGGCGGCGTCCAGGTCGTCGGCGGTGATCCCGGCCGGCGGCGAAATGAGGGCGTCCTTGTTGTCGGGGTCGACGCCGTCGAGGCGAAGCAGGACATGGAAGTGCACCGCTCCAAGGGTGGCCGCGTACCCGAGCGAACCCGTTGTGCCCTTCAGGACGAAGGTGACAGGGCTCGCCCTGCTTCAGGCAGTGCGGTGCACACAGGGGGCACAAGACACCGTGAAACGTCGTCAACCAGCGAGGAGGCATGGCAACCCGATGCACTCCCGTGAGCAGGCGCCGATCGCTGCTCCGCTGGTAGGTCGATTGCGGCTCTTTAGAGCCTTTTGCCAGCCGCCCACAAGTCGACGACGCGGAGTTGGTGCGGCTCGATCTCGCCTATCTCTACGGCGAAGGTGGCCCGGTCACCGAAGCATCGTGTCATCAGTCCACGAGACTAGCAGCGGCATGCCGCCCTACGAGTTGACTCGGGCTGGTGACCCGGGCCTACCTGGGCAGGGGGTTGGCGACGTACACGCCCTTGCCTTGCCGGCCGTCGATCAGGCCCTCAGCCTTGAGCAGGAGCATGGCAGCGCGGACGACCGTATTGCTGACCTTGTAGTGCTCGCAGAGTGCGGCGAACGAGGGCAGCTTGTCACCCGGCGTCAACTGTCCGGAGCCGATCTGCTCGCGGATATCCCGGGCGACCTGTAGGTAGGCAGCTTCAGACATAGGTGGTGCTCCCAGCTTGGCGGCTGGTGCAAGCAGACCACATCACGGGCTCGACTTACAACGCTATGTGTCGTAGCTGTTGACCCTGCGCACATTGCGTCCTAAGTTGCAGGTGGGGCTACCCAGCTTGGCGGCCGGGTGTCCTGCCGTGGGTGCCCTGTCTCCGGAAACGGCTGACCGGGTGCCCACGGGACCCCAGGCATCGGCGGGAGGCGCAGGGTGACCAGACCGAATGATGCAGCTGCTTCGAGCACAGGTGTCGGCCGTGCTGATCGGGATGCCGGCCGTTGGCAGCAGGGGTCCGAGAGCAAAAGACGCGTGTCCTACGACGAGTACGTCCTGGCGGTAGCACTCACCCTCGCGCGCCGGCATCGGCCGGTCTGGTCTTGGCGACGGTGGCGGCGGGTCTGCCGCTGCGGAGCCGAGTTGCCCTGTCGCGCCCGGCACCGGATTCCGATCAATCGTGGCCACTGGCCCGGGGAGGGGGAGAAGTGAACGACGGACAAGAGCAGGCGATCGTCGCGGTGCATGTCCGAGGGCTCGATGGCATGTGCGTCGGCTGCCGCGTCTGGTGGTCGCGGCTGACTCCGTACCCGTGCTGGCAGGTGGACTGGGCTACCAGCCGGCAGGCTCGCGCGATCACCACCCGCGTCCTGGGCGGTGTCCGGTGACCACCCACGGCCCGGTCATGCCGATCTGGAGCTGCGGAGGCTGCGACCTGCCCTGGCCCTGCCCCACGCGAAAGCGCGAGCTGCGGGCGGAGTACGCCGACGCCCCGGTGTCGCTGGCCCTCTACCTCGGCGCCTACCTCGTCCAGGCCGCCGAGGACATGCCCTGGACGCCGGCCGGCGTGTTGCACCGCCGCTTCCTCGGCTGGAGCAGGACGGGCCGACCGATCGACGCCAGCAGTACAGCATCGCAGTACAGCAACCGTGCCACCCGAACCGGACCGAGACCGGCCTCAGCAGGCCGGATGACCTCGGACGACACTGGATCCAGCCGGGTCGCCGGCAATCCATAGGTTCAGGGTTCGAGTCCATGGCGGCCCACTTCTACGCAGGTCAGCGGCCCTGGCCGGGGAAGCCTGCCTACCCTTCACGTCGGCTGTCGGCACATCGAGTCGATCAGCTCCTCGAAGCCGGGGAACTCCCCCCGCCTGAGGTGATGACCGCACTCGCCGTCTTGCGATGCGACGGTGCCCATCGCTGGGCGATCTCCGTGAGGCGGCCATCCGTGCGGGCTCATGTTCGTGACTGGGGTATGCCGTCGCCTCCCAGGGACCGAAGCCGTCGGCGAGTAGCCAGAGATAAGCCCGCAGGTTCTGCGCTACGACTCCCTCCCAGCGCGGCCGTATCCGCTGGCAGCTCGGCCGAGCCGGCGGAGCATCGTCCATGACGGACATTGCGCAGCCCAGGACAGGTCACCCAACAATGCTGCGTATCGGGTACGCGGACGGCAAGGCCACCAGCGCGGCGGTCACCGTACGCCGCTGACGCCCTGGCCAACTGCGCTCAGCGGTCCTGGAGCAGCCCGAGCACGTTGCCGTCGGGGTCGGTGACGGTGGCCACCAAGCGGCCGCCACCGACGTCGCGCACGGGGTCCTTCACGGTGGCACCGGCGGCGGTCACCTCGGCCAGCTTCGCCTCGATGTCCGGTACGTGCCAGTAGGCCACCGGCGAGGTCATGCCCTGCGGTCCACCACCGGGCACCAGCCCGATGTGCTGACCGGCGGCCTCGAAGCCGACGTAGTAGGACGCGTCGGCCTGCGGCGGCACGCCGAGCAGGGCGGTGTACACCGCCTTGGCTGCCGTCAGGTCGGACACGGGATGCAGCACGGTCTTGATTCCCTGGGTGGGTGAGCTGGTCACTGGTTCACTCCTCTAAGGATCGTGGGTCGACACCGACCCGGCGGACATGTCTCGTCGGGCTCAAGAACGAACGGGGAGCCCGGAAGTCGTCACCAAGAAATGTACGCCGGGGATATATACGCGGTGTATACCCTCGGGGTATGGTCTCGGCATGAGCGTCTCCATGACCCTTCTCGGCCTGCTCGAACGCGAGCCCAGCCACGGCTACGACCTCAAGCGGCACTACGACACCTTCTTCAGCAGGGGTAAGCCGCTGCCGTTCGGCCAGGTCTACTCGACCCTTGGCCGGCTCGCCCGCGACGGCAAGATCGTGGTCGGCGAGATCGAGCCGGGCGTGGGCCCCGAGCGCAAGCGCTACGTCATCACCGAGCGGGGTGCGACCGAGGTCGAGTCGTGGCTGACCGAGCCGGTCGAGGCCGAGCCCAACCTGCAGACGGTGCTGTTCACCAAGGTTGTGCTGGCGCTCATGCTCGGCCGACCGGCGGAGGAGTACCTCGACCGGCAGCGCGCCGCCCACCTGAGGCGGATGACGGAGCTCACCGAGATCAAGCGCGGCGGCGATCTGGTCGACACCCTGCTGGCCGACCACGGCCTGTTCCACCTGGAAGCCGACCTGCACTGGATCGACACCACGGTCGCCCGGTTGGACGCGCTCCGAAAGGTGGTCCGGAAGTGAAGGCGATCGAGGCGCGCGACGTCGTGCTGTCCTTCGGTGAAACCCCGGCGTTGCGCGGTGCCAGCGTCTCGGTGGCCCCGGGCGAGATCGTCGCCGTGATGGGCCCGAGCGGCTCCGGGAAGTCCACCCTGCTGCACTGCCTGGCCGGGATCCTGGTGCCGGATTCAGGCGAGGTCCACTTCGACGGCCGCCGGATCGACACCCTGAACGAGAACCAGCGCAGCGTCCTGCGCCGGGATCAGTTCGGGTTCGTGTTCCAGTTCGGGCAGCTCGTGCCGGAGCTGACCGCCGAGGAGAATGTCGCGCTGCCGCTGCTGCTCGGCGGCGTCAAGCGGGCCGCCGCGCTGCGGGAGGCACGGCCCTGGTTCGAGCGGCTCGGCCTGGCCGGGCTGGAGCGGCGTCGGTCCGGTGAGCTGTCCGGCGGGCAGGCGCAGCGGGTGGCGCTGGCCCGTGGCCTGGTCGCCCGGCCCGGGGCGTTGTTCGCCGACGAGCCGACCGGGGCGCTCGACTCGCTGACCGGTGAGCAGGTCATGGACCTGCTGGTCGCCTCGGCCCGCGAGCAGGGCACCACCGTCGTCCTGGTCACCCACGAGGCCCGGATCGCCGCGTACGCCGACCGGCAGGTCATCGTGCGCGACGGCAAGGTGAACGCGCTGGTGCACTCATGATCCGGTTCGCGTTACGGCTGTCGCTGGCCGGCGGCCGGGAGGCCGCCGTCCGGCTCGTCATCATCACCACCGCGGTGGCGCTGGGCGTCGGCATGCTCCTGACGACGCTCGCCGGCATGAACGCGGTCGGCGCGCAGAACCAGCGGTACGCCTGGCTCAACACCGCCGTCGCCCCGCTCTCGCCCGACACGTCGGCCGACCCGATGTGGTGGCTGATCCGCGAGGACTTCTACCACGGTCGGTCCATCGGCCGGGTCGAGGTCGCGGCGCTGGGTCCGGACGCTCCCGTCCCACCGGGCATCCCGCGCCTGCCCGGGCCGGGCGAGTTCTACGTCTCGCCCGCGCTCGGTGAGCTGCTGCGGACCACGCCGGCCGCGGAACTCGGTGACCGCTTTCCCGGCGACGAGATCGGCATCATCGGGCGGACGGCGCTGCCCTCCCCGGAGTCGCTGTTGATCGTCATCGGCCGCAGCCCGGCCGAGCTGGAACAGTTGGGGGCCCGCCAGGTCACCCAGATCATGGACACCTCGCCGAGTGGCTGCAACGGCTGCTACGTCGGCATCAACGGAGACGGAATGGCGCTCGTGCTGTCCGTCGTGGCCGCCGCGTTGCTCTTCCCGGTGCTCATCTTCATCGGCACCGCGACCCGGCTGGCCGCGACCCGCCGCGAGCAACGCTTCGCCGCGATGCGGCTGATCGGCGCCACCCCACGGCAGATCGCCGTCATCTCGGCGGTGGAGTCCGCCGCTGCCGCCATGGTGGGCACCGTCGTCGGGCTCGGCCTGTTCTTCGCGTTCCGGCCGGGACTCGCCACGATCCCGTTCACCGGGGAACCGTTCTTCGCCGCCGACCTGTCGCTCACCGTCGTCGACGTCCTGCTCGTCGCGCTCGGCATCCCGCTCGGCGCCGTCGTCGCCTCCTGGCTGGCCCTGCGCCGGGTGCAGATCTCACCGCTGGGCGTGAGCCGTCGAGTGACCCCGAAGCCGCCGCGGGCCTGGCGGCTGATCCCGCTGGTCGCCGGGCTCGCCGAGTTGGGGTACTTCATCGGTCGGCGCCCGGACACGACGAACGGCCAACTGGCCGCGTACCTCTCCGGCTTTCTGCTGATCCTGATCGGGCTGGTGCTGGCCGGCCCCTGGCTGACCATGGCCGGTGCCCGGGTGCTGGCCGGGCGGGCGAGCCGGCCCGCCGCGCTCATCGCCGGCCGGCGGCTGTCGGACAACCCGCGGGCCGGGTTCCGGTCGGTCAGCGGGCTGATCGTGGCGCTGTTCGTGACCAGCGTGGCGACCGGCACGATCACCACGTTCGTCGCCAACCGTGGTGAACCCCGTACCGACTCGGTGGCCGCCACCTCACTGAGCAAGATTTTCTGGCCGGAGGACGGCCCAGCGCCGACCGCGGACCAGATCCCGACCGGGCTCGAGACCATCCCTGGGGTACGCAGTGTGACCGTGGTGCACCACAACCCCGGCCCGGACGGGTGGCACGGCCTGATCACCTGCGCCGAACTGGACCGCCTGGCGGTGTTCGGCAGCTGCCGTGCCGGTGCCGAGGTCGCCGCCGTGGCCGGCGATCTCATCGGAATGCGCGCGTTCGACCTGACCAGCGACACCTACGTCTGGGAGGACGCCGGGATCGCCGCCTCCGAGGTCGACCGGCAGCCGATCCTGTCGGTGGTCGTCGACACCACCAGCCGCTCCGCGTTCGAGCAGGCCCGGACGATGCTGATCAACGCGTTTCCGCAGGAGCGTTTCCCGGCGAGCGTCGGCGAGTGGGAGGCGGCCTCCGCGCAGCAGATGATCCAGTTTCAGCAGCTGGCCAACGTGGTCATGCTGGCCAGCCTGCCAATCGCGGGTTGCAGCCTGGCGGTGAGCGTGGCCGGCGGGCTGAACGACCGGAAGCGGCCGTTCAGCATGTTGCGGCTCACCGGTATGCAGCTGCGCACGCTGCGCCGGGTGGTCGCGCTGGAGACCGTCGTGCCGCTGCTGGCCGTCGCCGCGGTGGCGATCGGGGCAGGGTTCCTGGCCGCACACCTCTTCCTGCGGTCGCAACTGGACTACCCGCTGCTACCGCCGCAGCTGTCGTTCTACCTCATGGTCGCCGGCGGGCTGGCGGTGTCGCTGGGCATCATCGCCTCGACGCTGCCACTGCTCGGCCGGATCACCGGGCCGGAGACAGCCCGCAACGATTGAGTCACCACAGCAACCGGCGGGTGCCTCACCATGGAGGCACCCGCCGGGATCAGCGAGCTGTCACCGGATCGTGGCGAGCCAGTCCTGGACCACCGGGATCTCGACGCGCTGGTAGCCGCCGAGGTAGCGGCAGTTGCTGGTGTAGCCGTAGCTGGTGACCGCGACCAGGTAGCCGTTGAGGAAGGTCGGGCCGCCGGAGTCGCCGAAGCAGGTACCGCCACCGCCGCGCACGTCGTTCGGGTTGCCGTTGAGCTGCAGGACCTGCGGGGTCAGCTTCTGACCCGGTGAGGTCGTGTAGCGGCGAAGCAGCGGGTAGCTCATGGGCTGCGGCTTCTGCGGGCCCGATTCCGGCTTGCGGACCTCGGTGCCGTACCCGACCAGCCCGAAGATGGTCTTGTTGAGCTTCGGCTGGGCGAACTGGTCGAGATACCCGGTCGGTGCCACGGTCGCGGGAACGATTCCGGTCACCGGCGTGTCCAGCACCACCACGCCGACGTCGTTCCAGTTGTCCAGATCGGTGAAGTCCGAATACTCCGGGTGGGTCGCCGCCGTGCCGGACAGGTAACCCGCCGCGGCAAGCTCCGCAGCCGTGTAACCGGCACTCGGGTCAGCCGCCGCCGGCAGCGGGTTCGGCGGTGCCTCGGCGATGGCCGTGTCGAACGTGACCAGGGTCTTTCCGAGGGTGCCCTGAGTGCAGTGCGCGGCCGTGAGGACGATGGTCGGCGAGATGAGCGTGGCCGAGCATCGGTAGCGGCCGGTCTCGTCGTAGAAGAGGATCAGGCCAACGTTGGGATGCCGGTCACCGTCGGGCTCCCCGCCGGTGATGGCAGCCGCTGGGGTAGCTGTGACTGTCAGCGCGAACGTCGTCACGACGAGCGCGGCTAAAGTGCGTCGCAGTGCTCTCATGCCGGCCTATCCTGCCCCTTATTTTCGCTCACGAAAAGACCCTTTTTTCGAGCGCGATCATGCCGCTTGACGTGCGGTTATGCCTTTCCGGCCCGGCTGCGCGAGCCGAGCGGATCATGGGCGGGGAAACCACTTCGCTGAAACGACAGCCCGCGTTACTTCAGCGCGTTCCACAGCCTCTCCATTACATTTCAGCCGCGGGCCTGTTCGAGGCCGTCGAAGAGCAGGTCGAGGGTGAACTCGAACTCGACCTGGCGGTCGCACCAGCCGAGCGTGGGGTCGGCGGCGTCGTGCGCCTCGGCGGCGACCATCGCGGTCAACTGGGGCAGCGCCTCGGCCATCGCGGCCAGTTCCGCCTCGGCGGCGTCGACGTCGGTCTGCCCGCCGGCCGAGGCCGGGCGGAACACCTCCTGGGCGAACCCGAGCGCCAGGCTGCCGAACGCGTGCAGCGCCCGGTGGGCGATCCGATAGGAGAACCCGCCGTCGCGCAGGGTGGCGATGATCGCGTCGTAGTAGGCGTACACCCCGGCGGGGATGGTCGGCCGTGAGCTGAGCAGTGCGGGCGCCCACGGCCGCTGCCGCCAGCATCGCCGCCTTCGGCCTGGTCAACGCCGTCGCAATCCTGGTCAGCTCCGCCCTGATCGCCACCGCGACCCAGGTGGCGGTCGACCCGCTCGGCGACACCGCCAACACCGTCCAACTGCTGTACCTGGTCAGCGGCAACCTGTGGATCGTGGGCGGGCTGTTCTTCGGCCTCTGGCTCGTCCCGATGGGCTGGTGCGTGCTCCGCTCCGGCTGGCTGCCCCGGGCACTCGGCTGGGTCCTCGTCGCCGGCGGCGTCTGCTACGTGCTCAGCGCCTTCGTCGCCTACCTCGCCCCGAGGGCGGGGATCGTCGGCGACCTGCTCGTCGTCCCCGCGTCCGTGGGCGAGTTCTGGATGCTCGGTTACCTGATCATCTGGGGCGTCCGGCGGCAGGCGCTGCCCGAGAACACCGGGTCACCGCACCGTGTCGTTGATCCGGTTGTGCCCGCCGCCCGCCGGTGACCACGGTGAGGGGCGCCGACCGTCCGGGAGGGACGCCGATGACCAGTGAACGCGAGACCGTCGAGGTCGATCCCACGCTGTTCCAAGCCGTCTACGACTCGCCCGCCTCGCTGCCGGGCCGACACCGCTGGACCACCCCCGAGTCCGACGTACGGCGGATCGAGAAGCTGCTCGGCATGCCGCCGCGCACCATCGGCGCGCCGCTGTGGGTCAGCGGCGACCAGCCGGACTGCCCGAAGTGCGGTCGACGGATCACCTGGTACGACATCGTCTCGTCGGCGCTGAAGGGCATGCACGACCCGATGATGATCGCGACGGTGATCCTCGGCGACCGCCGGTACGTCAACACCGGCCTACCCGACGCCATCCCCGGCGTACGCTGCGCCGACTGCCGCTCGCCGATCGAGGGGCTGCGCAGCTTCAAGTGCCACAACTGGGCGTACGCCTTCGAGGAACTGGCCGCCGTGCGGCAGCGGATGTCCGGCGGATCAGCCCTCGGCGACCAGCGTGAGGACGTACCGCCGCCCGGCGCGCCCGCCGAGTGACACGGCATCGCACCCTAGCGCCGCCGCCGCGCGCCGCTCGAACTGTTAAGAAGGGGCCCGTCCTCTACCGGAGGCGTTAAGAGGGGGCCCTTCCTTACCAGATCAGCAGGAGGGCACCGAGGGTGCCGAGCACCAGGTACGGGCCGAACGGCAGGTGGCTCGACCAGCGGGCCCGGCGGGTGACCAGCAGCCCCAGGGCGACCAGACCGGACAGCGTCAGCGCGAGAAGCAGCCCGAGCAGGGGCACCGTCCAGCCGCACCAACCGAGCAGTGCGCCCGCGCCCAGCGCGAGCTTGGCGTCGCCGATGCCGAAGCCCCGCGCGCCGAGCAGCAATGTGGTGGCGGCGAAGAAAAGCGCCAACCCGATCCCGGCCGCGGTGGCGCGCAGCCACGGTGCCGGCCCGGCGCCGGCCAGCGCGGCCAGCCCGAGCAGCAGCCAGGTCCCGGCGGCGGCCGGCCAGGTGAGCCGGTCGGGCAGCCGGTGCACGGCGACGTCGACGAACAACAGCGGCACCGCGAAAGCCAGCCACCAGGCAGCGGCGACCAGCTCGACGGCGGGTGGGCGGGCCAGCAGCAGGACGACGACGGCCGCGGCGGCGACCAGTTCGACGGTGGCCGGTGGCGCGCCGACCCGGGCCCGGCACCCGCCGCAGCGGGCGGCCGGCCCGAGCGCCGGC
>NZ_JBFBAO010000120.1:0-16992 GCF_040682255.1 Micromonospora sp. NPDC051296
GTCGTACGGGTCACCATGATGACGCTGCGTAAGAAGCTCGGCACGCCGCAGATCATCCACACCGTGCCCCGGGCCGGCTACCGGATCGGCGGTGCGGCATGACCCCGCGCCGGCGCATCGTGCTGGTCGGCGTGCTCGCCCTGCTGCTCGGGTGCGCCCTGCCCGGCCTGGGAGCGACAGTGCTCGGCGTGCTGTGGGACCGCGGCCGATACCTCTGCGACCTGGGGCTGCCCGGGGCCGGGCTGGTGTGCCAGCCGGCGCGGGAACTCACCGGTTTGGCCGGCCTGCTCACCGTCCTGGGCCTCCTCGTGCTCGCGATGGTGGGGATCTGGGCCGCCGCGGTGTGGTGCCTGCGTCCGGTGCGGGACCTCGCCGGGCCTATCTCGCACGTCGGGCCGCAGAATCTCGGTCATCGGATCCGGCCGCGTGGCAACGACGAGCTGGCCCGGCTGGCCCGGTCGATCGACGAGATGATGGAACGCATCGCCGCCGGGTACGAGGGGCAGCGGCGGTTCGCCGCGAACGCCTCGCACGAGCTGCGTACGCCGCTGGCGGTGCAGCGGACGCTGATCGAGGTCGGGATGGCCCGGTCGCTCACCGGCGAGCAGCTTGAGCTGCTGACCGGCCAGCTGCTGGAGACCAACGAGCGCAACGAGCGGCTCATCGAGGGGCTGCTCGCGCTCAGCGAGAGCGACCGGGGGCTGCGTTCCCGCATCCCGCTACGCCTCGACGAGATCGTCAGCACGGTGCTCGCCGTCTACCAGGAGCGGGCCGAGGCGGCCGGGGTGACCATCGAGAGCCACCTCGTACCCCGGGTGGTCATGGGCGAGCGGGTGCTGCTGGAACGCCTGGTGACCAACCTGGTGGAGAACGCGATCAAGTACAACCGGCCCGGCGGCACGCTCACCGTCACGGTCGGCGGGGCCCCGGCGCTGACCGTGGTCAACACCGGCCAGGTGGTACCGGCCGAGGCGGTGGCCGGGCTCTTCGAGCCGTTCCGCCGCCTAGCCCGGGACCGCACCAACCACAGCGGTGGGGCGGGCCTCGGCCTGGCCATCGCCCGCTCGATCACCCAGGCGCACGACGGCCTCATCGCCGCCCGACCCGCTGAGTACGGCGGGCTGCGGGTGGAGGTCCAGCTACCCACCGCACCCTGACCCGGCCCCCGGGCCGAGATCACCACCCACCGCCCTGGCACGGGGCCGCGCAGCGCGGCACCCCGGCCTTTGGCGTGCCCGAAAACCGGCCGGCATCGAGTCCGCCGACGACTCGACAAGGAGATGCCATGTCCCGTACCGATCCATCCGATATCGCCCCGACCCGGGCCGATGTGACCGAAGCGGCCCACTGGCTTGACGGCCGGGTGGTGCGTACCCCGGTGCTGCACTCGCCGGCGATCGACCGGCTGGCCGGTGCCCGGGTGCTGCTGAAGGCGGAGAACCTGCAGACCGGAGGCTCGTACAAGATGCGTGGCGGGCTGTTCGCGGTCGGCCGGCTCGCCGCGGCCGGGCACGCCGGGGTGGTCGCGCAGAGCACCGGCAACCACGCCGTCGCGGTCGCGCTGGCGGCCCGGCGGCACGAACTGGCGGCCACCGTGGTGGTTCCGGTCGACGCCGCCCCGACCAAGGTCGCCCGCGCCCGGGCGGCCGGGGCCCGGCTGATCCTTGCCGGCACCACCGTCGAGGAGCGGCTGGCCGTGGCCCGTCGGATCAGCGCCGAGACCGGTCACCCCATCGTCGACGCGTACGACCACCCGGACGTCGTCGCCGGGCAGGGCAGCGCCAGCCTCGAACTGATCGAGGAGGCCGAGCGGGCCGGCACCCCACTGGACGCGCTGGTGCTGCCGGTCGGTGGGGGTGGCGGCGCGGCCGGTGCCTGCCTGGCCGGGGCCGGCCGGCCGATCGAGGTGTACGGCGTGGAGCCGGTCGGCTGCGACTCGCTGGCCCGCAGCCTGGCCGCCGGCCGGCCGACTCCGGTCACGCCGGCACCGACGATCGCCGACGGCCTGCGACCGTCCTGCGTGGGTGACCTGCCCTTCGCCATCCTGCGGACCCGCCTGACCGGGGTGATCCGGGTGGACGACGACGAGATCGCCGAGGCGTTCCGGCTGCTGCTGCTGGAGCTGAAGGTGCTGGCCGAGCCGTCCGGCGCGGCCGGCCTGGCCGGCGCGCTGCGCCTCGCCGCCGCCGTCACGCCGCGGTCGGCCGCCGCCGTCACGCCGCGGTCGGCCGCCGCCTTCGCGCTGCGGTCGGCGGGCGACGGCGTGCTGCGGTCGGCGGGCGACGGCGTGCTGCGGTCGGCGGGCGACGGCCCGGTGCGGTCGCCCGGCGAGGGTGGGCGCGGAGATCGCACGGTCGGTGTGGTGCTGACCGGCGGAAACGTGGAGGCGGAGCTGGTCGCCCGGCTGGCGACCGCCGCCCGATCAAGGAAAGAGGTGACGGCATGAGCGCACGCGTCCGGATCGGAATCCTGTTCGGCGGGCCGTCGGCGGAGCACGAGGTCTCCTGTGCCTCGGCGCTCGGCGTGGCCCGGGCGCTCAGCGGGGGCGGGTACCGGGTGGTGGCCATCGGTATCACCCGCGGCGGCGGGCTGCGGCTCGTCCCGGACGCGGTGCTGGCCGGCGCCGTCGACGGCAGCGCGGCGGAGCGGGCCATCGACGACCGGCTGACCGTGACCGGGCCGGCGGTGGAACTGCGGGCCGGGCCGCGGCGGGGGACCGCGCTGGTCACCGCGGTGGACGGGCCCGGCGCGGTGCACGCCGAGCTGGACGTGGTCTTCCCCGTCCTGCACGGGCCGTTCGGCGAGGACGGCGTGGTGCAGGGACTGCTCGAATCGCTGGGCGTGCCGTACGTGGGTTGCGGCATCCTCGCCTCCGCAGTTGGCATGGACAAGGTGGCGATGAAGCGGGCGCTGCGGGCCGAGGGAGTGCCGATCACGCCGCACGTCTCGTTCGACCGGCCGACCTACCGGGCCACCGAGGATCCGGAGAAGCTGGTGGTGGGCCTGCGCCGGCCGCTGTTCGTCAAGCCGGCCCGGATGGGCTCCTCGATCGGCATCTCCCGGGTGGCGGACGGCGACGACCTGGCGACGGCGGTCGAGGAGGCGCTGCGGCACGACAACCTGGTCGTGGTCGAGCAGGGGGTGACCGGCCGGGAGTTGGAGTGCGGGGTGCTCGGCGGCGTACGCCCGGAGGCGTCGGCGGTCGGCGAGGTGCGGGTGAGCGGGGGCTGGTTCGACTACCGGCAGAAGTACCTCGGCGACGCCGATCCGATGGTCGTGCCGGCCGCACTGCCGGAAGACGTGACCGAGCGGATCCGGGAGCTGTCGGTGCGCGCGTTCGCCGCGATCGGCGGGTGGGGACTGGCCCGGGTCGACTTCCTCTACGACGAGACGGCCGGCGAGCTTTACGTCAACGAGCTGAACACCATGCCGGGCTTCACCGCGCACTCGATGTACCCGAAGGTGTGGGCGGCCGCCGGCGTCGGCTATCGGGAGATCGTGGACCGGCTGGTCGCACTCGCCTTCGCCCGGTACGCGGACCGCCCCACCGGTGCGGGGGACCAGCGGTGATCCTGCTCTGCGACCCGCGCGTCGCGGCGGTGCCCGGCGCCGACGACGGCGAGCCACTGATCGACCTGCGCCAGGTTCCCGAACTGCGGTTGGACGGGCGGGCGGCCGATCCCGCGGGTGCGTACGCCCGGCTGCGTAAGGGGGTGGTCGACCGGTTGCTGACCGCGCAGAACGCGCTGCCCGACCGGCTGCACCTGCTGGTGATCGAGGGATACCGGCCCTACCAGGCGCAGTTGGACATCTTCACCGGCTACCACGACGAGTTGCGCCGCAACCACCCGGAGTGGTTGCCGCAGCGGGTGTACGAGGAGACCACCAAGTTCGTCTCGCCGGTCGAGGTGGCGCCGCACAGCACCGGTGGTGCTGTGGATCTTACTCTCTGCACCAGCGACGGTACCGAACTGGACATGGGTACGACGGTGGACGCCACCCCCGAGGCCAGCGGGAACGCCTGCTTCACCGCCGCGCCGACGATCGGCGGTGTGGCCCGCCGGAACCGCCGGACCCTGGTCGACGCGTTGACCGGTGCGGGCCTGGTCAACTACCCGACCGAGTGGTGGCACTGGTCCTACGGCGACCGGTACTGGGCGTTGTTGACCGGTGCGCCGCACACCCGCTATGGCCCGGTGTGAGCGGCTGCTCCGGCCTCGACCGAACGGCCGGCCGAATCGTTCAAGCGAAACTTTGTTTTCGATACGCGTCACTGCGCTGAACTGGTTAACGCTCCCAGGCCGTACCAGCACCTGACCGCAGTCGGTGAGGACGGGAGGAAACAGGTGAAGCTGCAGCGGAAGCACATGCTGGCGGCGGGGGTGGCGGTGGTCGCCACGGCGGCCGTGGCGGTGGGCACCGGGCTCGGGTTCGCCGACAGCGCACCGACCGGGCAGAGCGTCTGCCCGGGGTCGATCACGTTCTCGGCCGAGGGTGGTGCGCCGGCCGCCACCAGTAACCAGTTCCCGGTCGGGACCCGGCTGCGGGTGACCAACCTGGACAACAACAAAGCGGCGGAGGTGACCGTCGTCGGCCCCTCGGGCAGTTGCGTGCTGCTCAACTCGGCCGCGATGGACCTGGTCCGCGAGCCGGGGAAGAACGTGATCCGGCGCAACGTCGTCGAGCGGGTGGGCGGCGCGGTGGCGCAGCCGGGTGCGGGGCGACCGGACGGGGTCGGCGACCGGCCGGGCTCGGTCTCGCCGCCGGCCGGTCGGCCGGCTCCGAGGTCGGCCTGCCCGGGTGCGATCACGTTCTTCGACGAGGCCGCCGGACCGGCCGCCACCAGCAACCAGTTCCCGGTGGGGACCCGGTTGCGGGTGACCAACCTGGACAACAACAAGGCGACCACGGTGACGGTGACCGGTCCGTCGGGCAGTTGCGTGCTGCTCAACTCCGCCGCGATGGAACAGATCCGCGAGCCGGGCAAGAACCTGGTGCGCAACAACACCGTCGAGGTGCTGCGCTGAGTTAGCGACTGTCGGGAAACCCCGGATCGCCGGCTGGGCCCGCCGCAGCCGACGCGAGGTTTCCCGACAGTCTCGTTGGGTCGGGTGGGTGCCGCGCGGTGCGGACGCGGCACCCACCCGACCGGCCGTCAGCCGAAGGCGGCGTCGAGGATGTCCAGGCCGCGGGCCAGTTCGTCGTCGGAGATCACCAGCGGGGGCAGGAAACGCAGCACATTGCCGTACGTGCCGCAGGTGAGGGTGAGCAGGCCGGCGGCGTGGCAGGCCGCCGAGACCGCCGCCGTGGCGGCCGGGTCCGGGGTGAGCGTGCCGGGCTGGACGATCTCGACCGCGAGCATCGCGCCCCGGCCGCGTACCTCGGCGATGCGCGGGTCACGGGCGGCGATGGCCCGCAGCCGCTCGCCCATGACCGACTCGATCCGCCGGGCCGCGGCGGCCAGGTCCAGCTCGTGCATGGTCTCGATGGCCGCGAGGGCGCCGGCGCAGGCGATCGGATTGCCGCCGTACGTGCCGCCGAGGCCGCCGATGTGCACCGCGTCCATCAGTTCCGCCCGGCCGGTCACCGCAGCCAGGGGCAGCCCGCCGGCGATGCCCTTGGCCAGGGTGATCAGGTCCGGTTCGACCCCCTCGTGCTGACAGGCGAACCAGTCGCCGGTACGGCAGAAGCCGGTCTGGATCTCGTCGGCGATGAAGACCACCCCGGCCGCCGTCGCCCACTCGCGCAGCGCCGGCAGGAACCCCTCCGCCGGTACGACGAATCCGCCCTCGCCCTGGATCGGCTCGATCAGCAGGGCGGCCACGTTCTCCGCGCCGACCTGCTTCTCCACCAGCTCGATGGCGCGGGCCGCAGCGGTGGCGCCGTCCAGGCCGCCGTCGCGCAGCGGGTACGACATCGGCACCCGGTAGATTTCCCCGGCGAACGGCCCGAACCGGTGCTTGTACGGCATGTTCTTCGCCGTCAACGCCATGGTCAGGTTGGTCCGGCCGTGGTACGCGTGGTCGAAGACCACCACCGCCGGCCGCCCGGTGGCGTGCCGGGCGATCTTCACGGCGTTCTCCACCGCCTCGGCGCCGGAGTTGAACAGCGCCGAGCGCTTCTCGAAGTCGCCCGGGGTCAGCGCGTTGAGCTGCTCGCAGACCGCCACGTACGACTCGTACGGCGCGACCATGAAGCAGGTGTGGGTGAAGCGCTCGACCTGCGCCCGTACCGCCTCGACCACCTTCGGGGCGGAGTTGCCCACGTTGGTGACCGCGATGCCGGCGGCGAAGTCGATCCACTCGCGGCCCTCGACGTCGGTGATGGTGCCACCGGACGCGTGGTCCACGTACGCCGGGATGACGCTGCCGACGCCCCGGGCGACGGCGGCGCCTCGCCGCTTGTGCAGTTCCTCAGACGACGCCACTGCCGCACCTTTCGTTCGCGACTGCGGGGCTCGCAAACCCGGCTCACTCCTCGCGCTCACCGTCAGCCCTCGATGTTGTGCATGACGTGCTTGATCCGGGTGTAGTCCTCCAGGCTGTAGACCGAGAGGTCCTTGCCGTGCCCGGAGTGCTTGAAGCCGCCGTGCGGCATCTCGGAGATGAACGGGATGTGGGTGTTCACCCAGACGCAGCCGAAGTCGAGTCGGCGGGTCATCCGCATCGCCCGACCGTGGTCCTTCGTCCAGACGGAGGCGGACAGGCCGTAGTCGACGCCGTTGGCCCAGCGCACCGCCTCGTCCTCGTCGGAGAACCGCTGCACGGTGATGACCGGCCCGAACACCTCGTCCTGGATGATCTCGTCGTCCTGCCGGACGCCGGAGACGACGGTGGGGGCGTAGAAGTAGCCGCGCTCACCCACCTGAGCGCCGCCGGTCTGCACCGAGGCGTGGTCCGGCAGGCGGTCGAGGAAGCCGCGGACCCGGGCGAGCTGGTTGGCGTTGTTCAGCGGGCCGTAGAGCACGTCCGCGTCGTCCGGCGCGCCGGTCTTGGTGTTGCGGGCCTGCTCGGTGAGGGCGGCGACGAAGTCCTCGTGCACGCCGGGAGCGGTGAGCACCCGGGTGGCCGCCGTGCAGTCCTGGCCGGCGTTGAAGTAGCCGCCGACCGCGATGGCCTCGGCCGCCGCCGCGATGTCGGCGTCGTCGAAGATCACCACCGGTGCCTTGCCGCCCAGCTCCAGGTGGGTCCGCTTGAGGTCGGGCGCGGCGGCCGCGGCGACCTCCATGCCGGCCCGGGTCGAGCCGGTGATCGACACCAGCTGCGGGGTGGGGTGCGCGACGAGCGCGCGTCCGGTGTCCCGGTCGCCGCAGACCACGTTGAACACGCCCGGCGGCAGGTACTCGGCGGCGATCTCCGCCAGCAGCAGCGTCGACACCGGCGTGGTGTCCGAGGGCTTGAGTACGACCGTGTTGCCGGCGGCGAGCGCCGGAGCGATCTTCCAGACCGCCATCATCAGCGGGTAGTTCCACGGGGTGACCTGGGCGCAGACGCCGATCGGCTCGCGTCGCACGTACGAGGTGTGCCCGGCCATGTACTCGCCGGCCGAGCGGCCCTCCAGCAGCCGGGCGGCACCGGCGAAGAACCGGAACTCGTCGACCGCGGGCGGCAGCTCCTCGTCGGCGGTGAGCTGCCGGGGCTTGCCGGTGTTGCGTACCTCGGCGTCGACCAGGTCGGCGGCCCGGGCCTCGACCGCGTCGGCGAGCTTGAGCAGCGCCTTCTGTCGCTCGGCCGGAGTGCTGTCCCGCCAGCTCTCGAAGGCCGTCGCAGCGGCTTTCATGGCCGCGTCGACGTCGGCGGCACCGGAGACCGGAGCCTGGGCGAAGACCTCCCCGGTACACGGGTCGATCAGGTCGGCGTAGCCACCGTCGGCCGGCTCGACGTACTCGCCGTTGACGAAGTTGCGCAGCTTCTGCTGGTCACTCATGACTGGATCACTCCGAGGGGTACGGGGGGTCGCGCTGCGGCGGTTATCGCAATCTTCTTGCCATCTTCGCTACTGAATTCGCGGCAGACAAGGGTTGAGGCGACTGTTTCCGTCGGCTCCTCGGTGGTCTACGCTGCCGAACGTGGAGCCCACACCGTTCTTCGTCGCCGGTCGTCCCACCCACGGTGTCGACGAGGTGACTGTCCATCACCCGTACGACGGGCGCCCGGTCGGGCGTACCACCCTCGCCACCGCTGGCCAGGTCGAAGCGGCTGTGGCGGCGGCGGCTGAGGTGGCCGCCACGGCCGCCGCGCTGCCCGCGCACGCCCGCGCCGCCGCGCTGGACCACGTCTCGCGCCGGCTCGCCGAGCGGGCCGAGGAGATCGCGGCGCTGATCACCGCCGAGAACGGCAAGCCGATCAAATGGGCTCGCGCCGAGGTCGGCCGGGCGGTGTCCACCTTCCGGTGGGCGGCCGAGGAGGCGCGGCGCTTCTCCGGGGAGCTGCAACGGCTCGACACCGACCCCGCCGCGACCGGCCGGATCGCGCTGGTGCGGCGGGTGCCCAAGGGGCCGGTGCTGGGCATCGCTCCGTTCAACTTCCCGCTGAACCTGGTGGCCCACAAGGTCGCCCCCGCGATCGCGGTCGGCACGCCCATCGTGGTCAAGCCGGCACCGGCCACCCCGCTGTCGGCGCTGCTGCTCGGCGAGATCCTGGCCGAGACCGAGCTGCCGGCCGGGATGTTCTCGGTGCTGCCGCTGCCCAACGAGCGCGCCGCCGAACTGGTCACCGACCTCCGGCTGCCGGTGGTCTCGTTCACCGGCTCCGGGCCGGTCGGCGCGGCCATCCGCCGATCCGTGCCGGAGAAGCACGTGACGCTGGAGCTGGGCGGCAACGCTGCGGCGTTGATCTGCGAGGACTGGTCCGACGACGAGGACCTCACCTTCGCCGCCCACCGGATCGCCACCTTCTCCAACTACCAGGCCGGGCAGTCCTGCATCGCCGTGCAGCGGGTCTACGTGCACGAGTGGCTCTACGACGGCTTCCTGCCCCGGCTGGTCGCGGCCGTGCGCGAACTCCGCACCGGCGACCCCTCGGACCCGCTGACCGACGTCGGCCCATTGGTCTCCGAGGACGCCGCGCGTCGGGTGGAGGCGTGGGTGGACGAGGCGGTGGCGGCCGGTGCCACCATCGAGACCGGTGGTCGGCGGGACGGCGCGACCTACCCCCCGACCGTCCTCAGTGGAGTCCCGAAGGGCGCCAAGGTCTGCACCGAGGAGGTCTTCGGGCCGGTGCTTGTCGTGGACCGGGTCGAGGACGACAAGGCCGGCTTCGCCGCCGTCAACGACTCGGCGTACGGCCTGCAGGCCGGTGTCTTCACCCGCCGGCTCGACGTCGCCTTCGCGGCGGCGCGGACCCTGGAGGTGGGTGGCGTGATCGTGGGCGACGTGCCGTCGTACCGTGCCGACCAGATGCCGTACGGCGGGATGAAGGGCAGCGGCGTTGGCCGGGAGGGGCTGCGCAGCGCCATGGACGACTACACCGACCCCCGGGTCACGGTCCTCACCGGCGTCCAGCTGTAGCGCGGCTCACCAGCTGCCGTCGTCGCGTACCCGGGCCGGGGCGCGACCGAGCAGCAGGGTGGTGAGTGCGGCGTCGATGTCCGCCCCGAGGAACCACTCGCCGGCCTGATCCAGCGCGAAGATCCGGCCGTGCTCGTCCACGGCGATGATGCTGTGCTGATCTTCCGTGCCGATCGGGAACAGGCGTGCGCCGATCACCGTCGCGAAGTCGGCGAGCGAGTCGGCGGTGTGGGCGATCTGGCGGGGACGAATGTCGAAGCGGGAGATCCACACCTGCTGACCTGGGCCTCGCCGCCTGCCGACCAGGCTCGGGAAGGCGGTGAGGGTGGACGTCACGGCCGGGAAGGTCGGGTGCTCGTGGGTCCTGCCGCGTACCGCACTGACGTCATGGATGGCCGACCTCGCCACCACCTCGTCGGCGAAGTGTGGTCGCCAGCCGGCAGCGACGAGAGCCTGGGCGACCTCCGGTGGGAAACGACCCGGGGACGGGTCGGGGGCCGGCTCCGGAAACCAGGGCACCGGGTCGGCCCGTTCGGAGCACGGCAGGACGTTAAAGTCCACCAGCAGGTCGAGGCACGAATCGCAGGGCCGATCCGTGGGCCCGCCATGCGGGTCGCCCGGCTCGCGCACCCGGAACGCCTCGATCCGAGCGGACTCCAGCAGATCCTTTGCGTCGCCCATGCTCATCGGGGCGATGCCCTCGGCGGCGCGGTGGTGGTCGTACTCGTGCAGGACGTCGGAGACGACGGCCAACTCGGCGTGCCGGTCGCCGCCGCGGACCAGCTGCCCGGCGGGCAGTTCGTCGAGGTACGCGCGGACCAGCGGATGGTGGTTGAGCCCCACGTCCCCCTTGGCGCCGTGCGCGGTGAAGATCCGCCCTTCGAGGTTGAGGTGCGCCGTCGTGGTCGGTGTGGGCAGCCGGCTGATCTCCCGCAGCAACTGGCCGGCGGGGTCCACGGTGCGTGCGACCGGTGGCCCGGTGGGTCGGCTGCGGCGGTAGAGCCGCTCGACCACGGCGGGCGGCACCCGTGGCCAGGTGGTCACCTCGCCCGTCTGTTTGTCGACCACACTGGTCGGCAGGTCCCCGGGCAGCGCTCTGACCTGTGTGGACACCGTGGATGTGATGACGTACCCCAGGTCGAACTCCGCGACGGTGGGACGGCACTCGTGCCCGAGGCGCAGCGAGTCGCGACGGGCCCAAACGGCAGCGATCTGCTCGGCCTGGTCGCGGTCGATCACACCGGGGAACCTACCGGACAACGCGATTTGGTGGCGTTCCGTGCGGCCGGGCCTACCGACGGTGAGCCGAACGGTCGGTTTCCCGCGCCGAGCGGCACGAGCCGAGGAGTGCGCGCCGGGTGGCGCGGCGCACATCCGGGGAGTTCGATGACCAGCCGCCGTCCGGCCCCGGTAGTAGCCTGACCGGCGGTTCCCCCGTCCGGGGGAGGAACGGTGGTTGATCATGTCGGTACGTCGCCACGCGGCGCGCCTCGCGACGGTCTGCGTGTTCCTGGGCGGCCTCGTGGTGCTCGGCGGCGCGCCCGCGCACGCCGACGAGGACCGGGTACGGGTGCGGTCGTCGGGCAGCTTCGACGCGGGCCGTTCCGCCCAGGGCGTGACGGTGGAGGTGCGCAAGCGCACCGACGGCTGCGTGCGGGTACGCAGCGCACTGGCTCTGAGCCTGCCCGACCTCCGGCCCGACCAGGTCGTGGTGCAGGCCAACGTGGGCGGGCGGTGGGTGCCGGTGGCGGTCTCCGGCAATGCCGGGCTGGTGACCACGGCCCCGATCGCCCCGGTCAAGGACGAGCTCTGCGAGGACAAGGGCGTGTCGATGCGGTACCGCGTCGCCTTCGCCGCCGACGCGCCTGGCGGCCGACTGATCGTGGCGGGGGAGGCCGTCACGGCGAGGGGGGTCGTGCTGGGGCGGGACGCGAAGGAGTCCCGGGTGGTCGGCGGGCGGGTCCCGCCGTCGCCGTCACCGTCGCGGTCGCCGTCGCCGACGCCGAGTGCGGACGTCGCCGAGGAGCCGCCCACCGAGGCCAGCCCAACCGTGGCGCTCGCCGCGGACGCTCCGGCGGACCTCGCTGAGACGGCCAACGAGTCCTCCGGCGGGTCGCCGGTGATGTACTTCGGCGTCGCCATGGTCGCCGCCGGGGCTCTGCTCATCGGGCTGCTGATCCACCGCTCGCGGAAGGATCGGCGGCAGAGCGGCGCGAAGCACGACATCCCGCTGCCGGGCAACCCGGGCGGCACCACCTACCGCTCCGCCGGCGGCCCGGGCGCCACGCCGGTCCGGCCTGGCCCGAATGCCACGCCGGTCCCGCCGGTCCCGGGTGGCACCCCGGTTCCGCCCGGTCAGGTGTACGGGACGAGCCGGCCCGGCACGCCACGGGTCTACGGGGGCACACCCGCCCCCCGCCAGTCCGGTGGCCTGTACGGTGCGCGACCGGACGAGCAGAACCCGCCGCCGGCCACCCGAGAGGGCGATGACCAGGGGTACGGGCGCGGGCTCTCCGGCTGAGCCGGGGCAGGGCCCGCCCCTCCGATACGCTCAGGTTCGTTGACGACCTGCAGTCGAGGAGTGGAACCGGTGTCTGATCTGTCCCGGATCGTGAAGGCGTACGACGTCCGTGGGACGGTGCCGGACCAGTGGGACGAGCGTGTCGCTGGGGCCCTGGGCACCGCCTTCGCCCAGCTGCTAGACGCCACCGGTGAGCCGGAGAAGGCCGTGCTGATCGGGCACGACATGCGGGCCTCCGGGCCGGGTCTGGCCGCTGCGTTCGCCACCGGCGTACGCGCCGAGGGGCGCCCGGTCATCGAGATCGGGCTCGCCTCGACGGACATGGTCTACTACGCCTCCGGTGCGCTCGGGCTGCCCGGGGCGATGTTCACCGCCAGCCACAATCCGGCGCAGTACAACGGCATCAAGATGTGCCACGCCGGCGCCCGCCCCGTCGGGCAGGACAGCGGGCTGGCCGAGATCCGCGACCGGGCACAGGCCCTGCTCGACAAGGACGAGCCGCTCGGCGAGCCGACCGCGCCGGCCGAGCGGCGGGACCTGCTCGCCGACTACGCGGCACACCTGCGCACGCTGGTGGACCTCTCCGGCATCCGGCCGTTGACGGTGGTGGTCGACGCGGGCAACGGCATGGGCGGGCACACCGTACCCAGCGTCCTCGGCGACGCCGCCCTGCCGGCCCTGCCGCTGCGGATCGTGCCGCTGTACTTCGAGCTGGACGGCACCTTCCCCAACCACGAGGCCAACCCGCTGGATCCGGCCAACCTGGTCGACCTGCAGCGCGCGGTGGTGGCGCACGGCGCGGACCTCGGGCTGGCGTTCGACGGGGACGCCGACCGCTGCTTCGTGATCGACGAGCGCGGCGAGCCGGTCTCGCCGTCGGCGATCACCGCCCTGGTCGCGGCCCGGGAGTTGGCCAAGTACCCCGGTTCGACGGTCATCCACAACCCGATCACCTCCAAGGCGGTGCCGGAGATCATCCGGGAGCACGGTGGCGAGCCGGTGGTGGCCCGGGTCGGCCACTCGTTCATCAAGGCCGAGATGGCCCGCACCAACGCGGTCTTCGGTGGCGAGCACTCCGCGCACTACTACTTCCGGGACTTCTGGTTCGCCGACACCGGGATGCTGGCCGCGATGCACACCCTGGCCGCGCTCGGTGAGCAGCCGCTGCCGCTGTCCACGCTGGCCGCCGAGTACGAGCGGTACGTCGCCTCGGGTGAGATCAACTCCACGGTGGCGGACCAGGCGGCCAAGGTGGCCGAGGTGCGTGCCGCGTACCCGGACGCCGAGGCCGACGAGCTGGACGGGCTCACCCTGCGCTTCCCCGACGGGGCGTGGTTCAACCTGCGTGCCTCGAACACCGAGCCGTTGCTGCGGCTCAACGTCGAGGCACCCACCGCGGAGCGGATGACCTCGCTGCGCGACGACGTGCTCGACCGGGTTCGCCGATAAGATCGCTCGCGCCGGTCGGCACCGTCGATCGGTGAAGCCGCATACGTGGAAGGAGCCGCGCAGTGGCCCTCGACCCGCAGTTGCTGGACATCCTCGCCTGCCCGGACACACACCATGCCCCGCTCGACTACGACGCGCAGGCCCAGACGCTGACCTGCACCGAGTGCGGCCGGATCTTCGAGGTCCGCGACGACGTACCGGTGCTGCTGCTGGACGAGGCGCGCGGCCCCGCGGAGCGGTCGTGATCGACGGAACGGCCGGCGTCAGCGGCCACCGCCACGCCGACGACCGGCTGCTCGACGACCCGGAGGCACTGGCCGAGCGGGACCCGGGCGGCATGCTGCGGCACACCGCCTCGGCCGGCGCGCAGGTCCGCGAGTCGGCCGCGTTGGCCGCCGAGGCCAACCTGTCCGTACTCGGCGGCGAGGGGCGGCCCCGGGCGGTCGTCATCGCCGGCATCGGCACCGCCGGACGTACCGGTGACGTGCTGGCCACGGTCGCCGGGCCGCGTTGCCCGGTGCCGGTCATCCCGCACCGCAGCGCGGGGGTGCCCGGCTGGGTCGGTGCGGCCGACGTGGTGATCGCGATCAGCGCCTCCGGTCGCAGCCCCGAGGCGCTGGGTGCCGCCGAGGCCGCCCACCGGCGCGGTGCCCGGCTGGTCGCGGTGGCACCGCCGGACTCGCAGCTGCAGTCGGTGGCCGAGCGGGCCCGCGCCCCGTTCATCCCGGTGCCCCGGCGGGCCCCGGCCCGGGCCAGCCTCTGGGCGCTCACCGTGCCGGTCCTGCTCGCGGCCCGGGCGCTCGGCCTGGTGAAGGTCAACGAGGCGGATCTGGCGGAGACGGCGGCCCGGCTGGACGCCGACGCCGACCGGTGCCGTCCGACGGCGGAGTCCTTCGTCAACCCGGCGAAGTCCCTCGCGCTCGGCCTGGCCGGGTCGATCCCGATCGTGTGGGGTTCGTCGCCGCTCGCTTCGGTCGCCGCCCGCCGGTTCGGCGACACGCTGTCGGCCAACGCCCGGTACCCGGTGGTCACCGGGGCGCTCGGTGAGGCGGGCCGGGGGCGGGTCGGCCTGCTCGATGGCGTCTTCGGCGGTCTCGCCGAGGGGGAACGGGACATCTTCGCCGATCCGGACGAGTCGGCCGGCGAGGACACCCGGCTGCGGCTGGTGCTGCTGCGCGACGGCGGACTGAACGCCGAGGACGACACCGACGAGCCCCTCGCGGTCGAGGAGCGCCGCGCGGAGGCGGTGCAGACCCTCGCCGAGCGGCGCGGCGTACGGTGCGACGTGGTCACCGCCGAGGGTGGTTCGGCGCTGGAGCGGCTGGCCTCCCTGGTCGCGGTGCCCGACTTCGCGTCGATCTACCTGGCGCTGGCGCACGGCCTGGACCCGATGGCGGTGCCGGCGATCACCAAGATGAAGGAGCTGTCCAACCAGTGAGCGAGCGCAGCGAGCGAACCGTTGGGCTCAGCAGCGTGGCGCCTCGCGCCGCTGCGCAGCGCAGCGGAGCAGCGGCGTGAGCGAGCGCGGCGGCGGAGCAGCGGCATGAGCGCCCAGGGCGGTACCCGGGCGATCATCGCCGCGCTGCTGGCCAACCTCGGCATCGCCGTGACGAAGTTCGTCGCGTACCTGCTGACGAGTTCGTCGTCGATGCTGGCCGAGTCGATCCACTCGGTGGCCGACTCGGGCAACCAGGCACTGCTGCTGATCGGTGGCAAGCGGGCCAGGCGGGAAGCCACCGCGCAACACCCCTTCGGTTACGGTCGGGAGCGCTACGTCTACGCGTTCATCGTCGCGATCGTGCTGTTCAGCCTCGGTGGGCTGTTCGCGCTGTACGAGGCGTGGCACAAGTGGTCCGAGCCGCACGGGATCACCAACTGGCAGTGGGTGCCGGTGACGGTGCTGCTGGTGGCGATCGTGCTGGAGTCGTTCTCCTTCCGTACGGCCATCAAGGAGTCCAACCTGATCCGGGGCCGCGAGCCCTGGACCCGGTTCATCCGCCGGTCCAAGGCGCCGGAGCTGCCGGTGGTGCTGCTGGAGGACTTCGGCGCGCTGGTCGGCCTGGTCTTCGCCCTGATCGGCGTGGGGATGACGCTGATCACCGGCAACGGCCGGTGGGACGCGGCGGGCACCGCGATGATCGGCTTGCTGCTGGTCTCCATCGCGATCGTGCTGGCCATGGAGACCAAGAGCCTGCTGCTCGGGGAGGGAGCCGAGCCGGCGGAGGTCGCGGCCATCGAGCGGGCGATCACCGCCGGTCCCGAGGTCGAGCGGATCATCCACATGAAGACGCTCTACCTCGGCCCGGAAGAGCTGCTGGTGGCCGTGAAGGTCGCGGTGGCGCGCTGCGAGACCGCCGAGGAGGTGGCGCGGGGCATCGACGCGGTGGAGGAGCGGATCCGCGCCGCGGTGCCGGTGGCCCGGGTCATCTACGTGGAGCCGGACATCTACCAGGCCCAGGCCGGCCCGTCGGAGACGGCCGGGCAGCCCGGGAGGTGACCGGTGGAACCGCTGTACGGGCCGATCAAGGACTACGCCTGGGGATCCCGGTCGGCGATCGCCGAGCTTCAGGGGCGATCGGTGCCGAGCGACGGGCCGGAGGCCGAGCTGTGGCTGGGGGCGCATCCGGGCGCGCCGGCCGCTGTCGAGCGCGACGGTGCCCGGGTCGCCCTGACCGATGTGCTCGCCGCGGCCCCGGGTGACTGGCTCGGTCAACCGGTGCTCGACCGGTTCGGGCCGCGGCTGCCGTTCCTGCTCAAGGTGCTGGCCGCGGAGGCGCCGCTGAGTCTGCAGGCCCATCCGGACGCCGAGCAGGCCCGGGTCGGGTACGCCGGGGAGAACGTCCGCACCGACGGGCACCGCAACTACGTCGACCCGTTCCACAAGCCTGAGCTGCTGGTGGCGCTCGGGCCGATGGAGGCGCTGTGCGGGTTCCGGGATCCGGCCATCTCGGCGGCGGTGCTCGCCGGGTTGGGCGTACCGGAGCTGCGGCCGGTGCTCGACGCGTTGGGTGCCGGGCCGGCGGGGCTGGCCGAGGCCGTACGTCTGCTGCTGGCCTGGCCGGCGGCGGAGCGGGCCGGGCTGGTGGCGGCGGTACGGGCGGCGGCGGTCGCCGGGCCGGCCGCGGACCTGGTCGCGTTGCTGGCCGAGGCGTATCCGGCCGATCCCGGGGTGCTGGTGGCGCTGCTGCTCAACCAGGTGCGGTTGGCCCCGGGCGAGGCGATCTGGATGCCGGCCGGGAACCTGCACGCGTACCTGCGCGGTACCGGTGTGGAGGTGATGGCGGCCAGCGACAACGTGTTGCGGGGCGGGTTGACCGCCAAGCACGTGGACGTGGCCGAACTGCTCCGGGTGCTCCGCTTCGAGGTGCTGGAGAAGCCGGTGGTGTCGCCGCGGCCGGTCGCGGACGGGGTGGTGACCTGGCCGGTGCCGGTGGAGGATTTCGCGCTGCACCGGGTGACGGTGGACGGCGGGCGGCCCGAGGTGACGTTGTCGGTGCCGGGGCCGCGGGTGGTG
>NZ_JBFBAO010000121.1:0-16977 GCF_040682255.1 Micromonospora sp. NPDC051296
GAAAATCAGGAAGCTGGCGACGGCGCTCGGCGTCGAACTCTACGAACGGGACGGTCGGCGGCTGACGCTGACCGCGGCCGGTGAGCGGCTCGCCGCGTACGCGCTGGACTCGCGGCGGCGGGCCGACGAGTTCCTGCGGGAACTCCACCACGAGTCCACGCCCACGGTGACCATCGCGGCCGGCCGGGGCGCGCTGCGCTGGGTGATCGCCGAGCCGATCCGGCGGATCGGCCGACAGGGTCGCCGCGTACACGTCATCACCGCCAACCGGGACGCCGCCCTCGCGGCCCTCTCCGCCGGCCAGGCCGACCTGGCCGTCATCGCGCACGACCCCCCGACGCGGCAGTTCGAGGCGACCCAGATCGCCGCCCACCGGCAGGTGCTCGTGATCGACGACCGGCATCCGCTCGCCGCCCGCCGGCAGGTCCGGCTCCGCGACCTGGACGGCCTGGATCTCGTCGTGCCCCCGGCCGGGCGGGCGCATCGGCGAGCGTTGGACCGTGCCCTGCTCGACGCGGGCGTGCGCTGGCAGGTGGCCGCCGAGGTCGACGGCTGGGATCTGCTGGTGCACCTGGCCGGACTGGGCGTCGGCGCGACCGTCGTCAACGGCTGCGTCGGGCTGCCCGACGGGCTGCGCGCGGTCCCGATCGACGGACTGCCGAAGATCCGGTACTGGGCGACCTGGCGTCCGCAGCGCCAGGCCCTGGTGCAGGATCTCCTCGACCAGATCCGGCGCCAGCCATGACCGACCAGCTCACGCCGGTCAGCAAACTCCTCGCGTACGTGCTGCGCCACCGTCCGGACCAAGTCGGGATCGCCCTCGACGAGGGCGGCTGGGTGGACGTGGACGTCCTGCTCGCCGCGCTGGCCCGGCACGGCCGACCCGTCACCCCGGCCCTGCTCGACCGGCTGATCGCCGGCACCGACAAGCAACGGTTCGAGCTCCACGGCGGCCGGATCCGGGCCGCCCAGGGGCACTCGATCGATGTCGACCTGGGACTCGAACCGGCCACCCCGCCGCCCGTGCTCTACCACGGCACCGTCGCCCGCTTCCTGACCAGCATCGGCGCCCACGGGCTCCAGCCGCGCCGCCGTACCCACGTCCACCTGTCCGCCGATCAGCGGACCGCCGCGACGGTCGGCGCCCGACGCGGCGAACCGGTCATCCTGACCATCGACGCGGCCGGCATGCACCGCAGCGGGTTCGCCTTCTACCGGGCCGCCAACGGCGTCTGGCTCACCCGCCACGTACCACCCACGTGGATCACCAGCTCGGGCGGCGCCGCTACCGAGCGGTGAGGGGCGAGTGATCGTCGTGGTGGCAACGGGGTCGAGCCTCTGGAGATGGACCACGGCGGGTCCGGCAGAATCGGCGGGTGCCCGTCCACCTGATCACCGATCCCGACGACGAGCGGATCGCCGACTACCGCGCGCTGACTGACGTCGAGCTGCGGACCCGCTGGGAACCGCCGCACGGCCTGTTCATCGCCGAAGGTGAGCTGGTGCTGCGCCGGGCGCTGCGGGCCGGCTACCCGGCCCGGTCGTACCTGGTCGACGCCAAGCGGGTCGACCAGCTCGCCGACCTGGACACCGGCGACGCCCCGGTGTACGCCGCCACCCCCGACGTGCTGCGCGAGGCCACCGGCTTCCACGTGCACCGGGGGGTGCTCGCCTCGTTCCGGCGCAAGCCGTTGCCGGCCGCCGCCGAGGTGCTGGCCGCCGCCCGCCGGGTGGTGATCCTGGAGGACGTCAACAACCACACCAACCTGGGCGCGATCTTCCGGGCGGTCGCGGCGCTCGGAGTGGACGCGGTGCTGCTCTCCCCGTCCTGCGCCGACCCGCTCTACCGGCGCAGCGTACGGGTCAGCATGGGCGAGGTGTTCGCCGTGCCGTACGCCAAACTGGAGCCCTGGCCGGCGGCGCTGGCCGAGGTGCGTGCCGCCGGCTTCACCGTGCTGGCGATGACCCCGGCGCCGGACGCCGTCGCCATCCAGCGGCTCGACCCGGCCCAGCGGGCCCGCGCCGCGCTGCTGCTCGGCGCCGAGGGGGCGGGCCTGACCCGGGCGGCGATGGAGGCCAGCGACGCCCGGGTGGTGATCCCGATGCGGCGGGGCGTCGACTCGCTCAACGTCGCCGCCGCCACCGCCGTGGCCTGCTGGGAGCTGGGACGCGACGACCCGTGGTAACCCGGCCCCGACGGTCGAGGTTCGCGGTGAGCTGCGGGTACCGTGTCGCCCGTGTTTCCCACCGTCCGTGAGGTCCTCGCCCTGGACCCGGTCCGCCACGGCGCCCCGCGCCTGGTCGCCGGGGAGGCCGGGCTGGACCGTCCGGTGCGCTGGGTGCACGTGGCCGAGGTACCGGACATCGCCACCCTGCTCGGCGGCGGCGAGCTCGTGCTCACCACCGGCATCGGGCTGCCGGGCGACGATGCCGGGCTGCGGGCCTTCATCGGCGACCTGGCCGGTGTCGGCGTCTCCGGGCTGGTGGTCGAGCTGGGCCGGCGCTACCTGACCGGGGTGCCGCGGGTGATGGCCGTCGCCGCCGAGCGGCACGGCCTGCCGTTGGTGGAGCTGCGCCGGGCCACCCCGTTCGTCCGGATCACCGAGGCGGTGCACGCGCTGATCGTGGACGCCCAGCTCACCGAGCTGCGCGCCACCGAGGAGATCCACCAGCGGTTCACCGAGCTGTCCGTGGAGGGCGCCGACCCGGGGGAGGTGGTCCGGCAGGCCGCCGAGCTGTCCGGCTGCCCGGTGGTGCTGGAGAACCTGTCCCGGCAGGTGCTCGCGTACGACCCGGCGGGGGAGAGCGCCGAGCTGCTGCTCGACGGCTGGGAGCAGCACTCCCGGCGGATCCGGCCGGCCGGCCGCACCGCGTACGACCCGGACAGCGGCTGGCTGGTGACCATGGTCGGGGCCCGGGGCGAGGACTGGGGTCGGCTGCTGCTGCGCTGGCCCGCCGCAGCTGACCTGAGCCCCGGCCGGGTCGCTCTCGACCCGGCGGACGACGCGCTGGCGGGCCCGGTCGCCCCGCCCACCCGGCTGACCATCCTGATCGAGCGGGCCGCCTCGACCCTGGCGCTGGGCCGGCTGATCCGCCGCGACGCCGAGGGGCTGGAACGGCAGATCCACCGCACCCTGCTCACCGCGCTGCTGGACCGCTCCCGGCCGGTGGACGAGGTGGCCCTGCGGGCCCGGGCGCTGGGGCTGGTGCTGGAGCGTCGCCACCTGGTCGGGGTGGTGGTCCGGCACCGGGCCGACGAGCCGGCGGGGGAGAACGGCCCGGCCGGTGAGCCCGGCGGTGATCCCGGTCCGGCCCGGCTGCGGGATCTCGCCGAGGCGGTGGGTCAAGCACTGCGCGAGGCCAATCTGACCGGGCTGACCAGCGCGGTCGACGACCAGGCGGTCGGCGTGCTGCTGGCCCTGCCCGACCCGGTGGCGGAGGAGCGGGCGCTGGCCGCATTCGCCGCCGCGCTGCGCCGGGCCCGCCCCGATGCCCGGGCACCCGGCGGGCTGGTCATCGCGGCCGGGTCCGGGGTGGGCAGCCTACGCGAGGCGGGACGGTCGCTGATCGAGGCTCGGCAGGTCGCCGAGGCGGCCCGGCGGGACCGGCGGGACCTGCCGATCTTCCGGCTGCCGCACGTCGGGCTGGCCGGGCTGCTGCACCTGCTGCGCGACGAGCCGCGCCTGCAGACGTTCGTCGAGCGGGAGCTGGGGGCCCTGCTGGCGTACGACGCCCAGCATCCCCGGGAACAGCTGCTCGGCACCCTGCGGGCGTACCTGGAACAGGGCCGGAACAAGTCGGCGGCGGCCGCCGCGGCGCACCTGTCCCGGCCGGCGTTCTACGAGCGGCTGGCCCGCATCGGCCGGATCCTCGACATCGACCTCGACTCGGTCGACGCCTGCCTCTCGCTCCACGTCGCCCTCCTCGCCCTCGACGCCATCCGCACCCCCTAGCCGCCCCCACCCGCCCCCGGCGCCGAACCGCGCCCCTGCCCCGAACCGTTTCCCTGCCCTGAACAGTTCCCGCCGCTGACCGGCCCTTAACCGTGCGCGACTGCAACCCTGCGTAAAGGCGGCCGGGTCGTCGCTGGTCAACCTCGCGCATGCTTTGCTCTGCTTCAACCCAGGCAATGGCAGCTGACCAGCGGCAACACATCGGGCCATTGCCAACGCGCGACAGCGGCAGACACACGTAGTGACCGTTGCGTCGGTTGAAGCAGAGCAAAGGCGGCACGGGGTAACGGCTGGTGGCGGGCCCGGTGCCCCGTGCGCGCCGATCATGCAGTTGTGGTGCCCCGCAAAAGCCTTACAGGGTGCAGAACGCCCACCACAAGTCCATGATCGGCAGGGTGGGGGGCGGTGGCTCCGCCCTGATCTCCATCCTCTGATGGTGTCGGTCCAACCGGGTCCGTTCGTAGCGTGCTGGTCATGAAGGAGCGGACCATCGGATCCCGGGTTGACCGTCGCGGCACCGTCGTGCGGGCCGCAAACTATCAAGACCCACACCAACAACGCGTTCGCGAAGATCGGCGCCCGGAACCGCACCGAGGCGGCCGCGTACGCGATCCGGCACCGGCTCGGCTGACCGCCGACGAGCCGGCGCTACGCGGTGAGGGAGTGCAGGGCCTTGGTGTAGGTGGGCGGGACGTAGTTGGGGCCGCCGCCGGGGGTGAAGACGTCGGAGGTGGCGGCCGTCGCCCAGGCGGTGTCGGGGACGGCATCGACCAGGGCGCGGACGACCGGAGTGTCCCGCCAGTCGGGCTGCTCGGCGAGCAGGCTGAGCGCCACCACCGACTCCTCCACCTCGCCGACGCACTCGAACGGCTTGTGCCCGTCCACGCCGAGCAGCTCCCGGTAGCCGGGGATCTGCGTCTCGTCGGCGAGCAGGTCACCGCCGAAGATGTGGGTGATCCGCTCGCGGGACATGAACGGCGCGAGGGCCAGGAAGACGAACCGGCACTTGGGGCAGTTGCGGCACCACCGCTCGCTGGCGTCGCGGAGCTTGAACGCCGCGTTGCAGCTGGTCACCACGTCGTCGTAGCGGTCGATGGTGGCGAACAGCCGGGCGATGTGCAGCTCCGACAGGGGGCGCAGCAGCGAGAAGTACGGCTCGGTCAGCCCGGCGTGCTCGGCGAGGGCCGCCCGCAGCAGCCCCTCGGCCTCCACCCCCTTGGACCACTGGTGGTTGATCTCGTGACCGTTCCAGATCAGGTTCGGGTCGGACGCCGAGCGCTCGTTGGACATCACCACCGGACCCAGCCCGTGCAGCACCGCGGTGGCGACCGCGATCAGCGAGTTGATCGCGGTGACCGGGATGTGCCCGTTGCGGGCGCCGGCCGCGTTCAGCTCGAACAGCACCGGGTCGATGCGCCGCCGGGCGGCGAGCGGGGTGAGCCCGGACGCCTCGTTCACCGCGTTGATCACATGGTTCGGGTTGACCGAGAAGGGCACCGGGTCGAGCCCGGCCCGGCGCAGCGCCTCCAGGCTGACGATCGAGTCCTTGCCGCCGCCGACCGCCGACAACGGGCGCCGGTCGGAGTTGTCGTACTCACCGGCGGGCTTGACCCGCCCGGCCGGAACCTGAGGGGTCAGCTCCAGCACGTACGGCAGCTGGTTGCGGTACGCGTACTCGGCGAGGCCCTTGGTGTAGACGGCCGTGACGAACCCGGCGGCGGCCGGGCCGAGCGGTGCCGGCAGCACCAGCTGCCCCGGCGCGGCGGTCTTGTAGTAGCTGACCCCGGCCACCACGTGCAGCAGCTCCAGCACCCGGCCGAGGGTCGCCACGGCGGCGTCCGAGGGTGACTCCTCGGGCACCGGCAGCGTGATCACCTCGGTGAATCTCTGCTCGCCGTCGGGCCCGGTCAGGGCGTAGTCGAACAACACCTCCCCGGTGGAGAGGTCGATCGAGTAGGACGGGAAGGTGAAGGCGTCCATCCGCCGGAGCTGCGTATTGGGCACACGCCATACTAGGCCCTGGTTCGTCCGGCCGTGCCCGGCTCCGCCGGACCGTGCCCGTGCCCTGCCGTCGCCGAACCGGAGGAGAACCCGTGCGCCTGTCTGACCTGCGCGGACGTACCGTCGCCGTCTGGGGGGCCGGCCGGGAGGGGCGGGCGGCGGTGATCGCGATCGCCGCCCACGGGCCGGCGGACCTGGTCGCCGTCGACGACAGCGCCAACTTCCTCTCGCTGCCCTGGGACGGGCCGCTGGCGGAGGCCGCCCCGCTGGTCACCGGCGAGGAGGGCTTCGCCCGGCTGGCCGCCGCCGACGTGGTGGTCCGCTCGCCGGGCGTGCCGCAGACCCATCCGTGGCTGGTGGAGCTGCGTCGCCGGGGCGCCACGGTCACCCAGGGCACCGCGCTGTGGATGGCCGACCACGGCGATCGCACCGTCGGGGTGACCGGCAGCAAGGGCAAGAGCACCACGTCGAGCCTGATCAGTCACCTGCTGGCCGCGGTGGACCGGCCGAACGTCTTCGGCGGCAACATCGGTGTGCCGACGCTGGACCTGCCGGAGGCGGAGCTGTACGTGCTGGAGCTGTCCAGCTACCAGTGCAGCGACCTGACCGACTCGCCGCGGGTGGCGGTGGTCACCGCGCTGTTTCCCGAGCACCTCGACGCGCACGGCGGTGAGCGGGAGTACTACCGGGACAAGCTCAACCTGCTGGCGTACGGGCCACGCACCGTCATCGTCAACGGCGCGGACCCGCGGCTGGCGTTCGAACTGGGCGACCGTGCGGCGGTCCGCGCCGGCACCGCCGACTCGGTGAACGTGGCCGCCGGCCCGGACGGTACGCCCTGGTTCCACCGGGTCGACCAGCCGCTGTTCCCACGGGCGGTGCTGCCGCTGGTCGGCCGGCACAACGAGGGCAACCTCTGCGTGGCGCTGGCCGTGCTGGACGCGCTCGGCGTGGACCTGGTCGACCGCAAGGACACCCTGGCCGTGGCGGTGGCCGAGTTCCAGGGACTGGCCCACCGGCTGACCGAGATCGCCGATCCGTCGGGTCTGACCTTCGTCGACGACACCCTGGCGACCAGCCCATACGCGGCCATGCACGCCATCGACGCGTACGACGGGCGGCCGTTGACCGTGATCGTCGGCGGCAACGACCGGGGCGTCGACTACACCCCGCTGCGTGATCACCTGGCCGAGCGGGAACTCACCGTGATCGGCATCCCGGACAGCGGCCCGCGCATCATCGAGGCGCTCGACGGGCTGCCGAAGGTGCGTACCGAGCTGGTCGAGGACCTCGCCGACGCGGTGCAGCTGGCCCGCCAGGTCACCCCGGCCGGCGGGGTGGTGCTGCTCTCCCCGGCCGCACCGAGCTACGGCCGATTCCGCAACTTCGAACACCGCTCCGAGGTCTTCGCCGAGGCCGTCCGCGCCACCGCTCAGCGGTAGTCCGCACCGGCGCGCCACCTGCCGTTCACCCTCGCGTCGACCTCCGTTCACGACCCGGACATTCGGGGAGATATGACCCGGGGTCAGGTCCCTCGGGCGCAGCTGGTTCGGCTAGCCTGGCCCGGTCGTCGCCCAACCCCTCGGAAGTGGTGCCGTGAAGTACCAGGCGTGGATCGCCAACCCCGTCAGGTGTCGCACAGCGGCGAGCAACCTCGCCGCGCACGCGACCCGCCCGGCACCCCGAAGGGGGCGGCGTGGCGCCTCGGCTTAGCGTCGTCGTCCCGTTCTACAACGTCGCCGACTACATCAAGGACTGCCTGGAGTCGCTGGCCCGGCAGACCTTCCGGGACTTCGAGGCGATCCTCGTCGACGACGGGTCCCGCGACCAGAGCGCGAGGATCGCCCGCGGGTTCTGCGCGCGCGATCCCCGGTTCCGGATCGTCACCCAGGAAAACCAGGGCCTCGGCCCGGCCCGCAACACCGGCGTGCGGCACAGCGAGGGCGAGTACATCACCTTCGTGGACAGCGACGACCTGGTCGCCCCGCACGCCTACGAGGCGATGGTGCGCTCCCTGGACGAGACCGGTTCGTCGCTGGTCGGCGGCAACGCACGCCGGTTCAACAACACCTCCGGCGTACGGTTGGCGTATCTGCACCGCAGCATCTTCACCACGGACCGGCGGGCCACCCACATCCTGGAGTACCCGGCCCTGGCTCTGGACCGGATGGTGTGGAACAAGGTCTACCGGCGCTCGTTCTGGGACGAGTTCAAGCTGGAGTTCCCGCCGATCCGCTACGAGGACTACCCCGTCACGCTCAAGGCGCACCTGGACGCGGTGACCGTCGACTGCCTCGCCGCCCCGGTGTACTTCTGGCGGGAACGGGAGTCCGGCGAGTCGATCACCCAGCAGAAGTTCCAGTACGGCAACCTCGCCGACCGGATCACCTCGGCCGAGATGGTGCTGGACCTGGTTGACACGCGCGCCCCCGAACTGCGTGACCGAGTGCACCGGCACTTCACCGAGATCGACCTGGCCACCGTGGTGCAGGCGTTCGCCACCGCGGAGGAGCACGAGCGGCAGCCGCTCGTCGAGCTGGGTCAGCGGCTGACGCACCGGCTGGACCCGCGGGTGCTGGAGGGCACGTCCTCGTACGAACGGCTGCAGTACCGCGCCCTGGAGGCCGGCGACGTCGATCTGCTGCGCCGGTTGGCGGAGTTCCGGGCCGAGGGCGGCCTGACCGGTGGCGCCCGGGCCCGCCGGCACGGCCTCCTGCCCTGGCGGTACGAGAACGACTACCCGGCCGCCGCCGGCACCTCGACGGTGCCCCGCCAGCTCTACCGGCTGCCCCGCAAGGAACTCAACCTGCACACCACCGTCGCCCAGTACCGCTGGGACGACGACGCCCTGGTGATCCGGGGCAGCGCCGAGATCCGGCACCTGCCAACCGGCGACAACTCGGCGTTGCGGCTGACGCTGGTGCACCGCGGCCACCGGGTCACGTTGCCGGTCGCGCGCTTCACCGCCCGAGACTCGCACCGTGAGCAGGCGCTGGTCGGCTTCGAGACGCGGGTCCCCCGGGCCGCGCTCGCGGCGCTGCCGGCCAACGTGCCGGGAGCCGTGATCCGGGTCGACCTGCGGGTCGGCATGCTGCGCCGCAGCGGCAAGCTGCGTCTTCCGCTGCCGGGCAACGCGCAGAACGCCACCGGTTCCTGGGTCACCGACGACACCTGGATCCAGCCGGGCACCACCGCCGCCGGCGAGATCATCCTGCGCAGGATGGTCCGGCCGGTCGAGTTGACCGAGGTCACCGTCGACGACGGCGAGATGGTCTTTGCCGGCCGCATGCCCGCCGCGCTCGCGGGCGCGCACCTGCGGCTGACCCGCTCCTCGGGGACGGTCCAGGTTCCCCTGCAGACCTGGCCCGAGGGGGAGCGGGTGCGGTTCACCGCCGGCGTGCCGCTGTCGGACCTGATCGACACGGCCAGCCCGGACGACCCGTTCACCCTGCGTACGGTCCGGGTACCGAGCATCGACGCCGGCCAGGACACCAAGCTGCTGCTCGCCACCGGTCTCGATGCCCCGGTCTCCGTGGTCCACAAGGACCGGGTGGTCACGATCACCCGCTCCGTCGGCCAGTACGTCAACATCTTCGAGGGCCCGATGCGGCTGCGGGCCGACGAGGTCCAGGCGACGGGTGACCGCCTCGTGGTCCGGGGCCGGCTCTGGGACGACACCGACCCCGGTGCCATTGTCTGGCGGCGCTTCGTCGACGAGGCCGACCACCACATGGACGTGCCGTGCCAGGTCCGCCGGGTGGACGGCGAGTGGTCCGCCGCGGTCGACCTGACCGACCTGGTGACCGGGCCGTCGGTGCCGCAGCCGGGCAGCGACCTGCTGGCGGACTGGACCCTGTGGGTGCTGCCGCCGGGTGACGAGACGCCGTACGCACTGGCCGCGGACCCGTACCTGATCGCCCGGCTACCCGTCGACGTCGACCTCGGTGAACGCTCGACCAGCCTGCGCCCCCGCTCCGGCCGCCTGCACCTCGAGGTTCGGTGATCATGCACCACCACAACCACTACTACGGCCAGACCCACATCCTCGCCCGGCACTGCGGGCTGGACGACGAGTTCCCACCGCGGCTGCGTGGCTACCTGCAGCACGGCTGGAACGTCGGCTGCGGTTGGAACCCGGTGCACGAGTTCTTCGACGGCGCGTGGCGGTACGTCTGGAGCGACGCGCCCCGCCGGCGCGGCCATTCCCTGGGCCGACGCAACTACCACGTGATCGGCGCACCCTGGCTCTATCTGATGGACCTCGAACCCGAACTGGGCGCGGTGCCCGAGGAGAAGCGCGAGGGCACCCTGTGGTTCCTCTTCCACGGCTGGGAGGGCGGCAAGATCCAGGGGGACCACGCCCGCCTGATCGACGAGATCCGGGAGACCGAACCCGGGCCGGTGACGTTCAGTCTCTACTACACCGAGTACGACCGCCCCGAGGTCCGCGGCTTCTACGAGCGGGCCGGCTTCGAGGTGATCAGTTTCGGCCGGCGCGGCTGGAACTACGAGGGCACCGACCGGCGCTTCCTCTACAAGCAGCTGGCAGCGTTCCGCCGGCACAAGCGGGTCGCCGCCAACCGGCTCTCCACCGCCGTCTTCTACGGGGTCGCCGCCGGTTGCGAGCCGGCCGTCTACGGCGACCCGATGGTGATGGAGGGCGAGAATCCGCTGTTCGGCGGCGTCGCCCGGGTGGCCCGGCTCTGGCCGGAGATGCACGGCAAGGACATCGATGTCGCCGCCGCGCGCGACATCACCGACCAGGAACTGGGCCGCGCGTGGATGGCGTCGCCAGCCGAGATGCGCATGCTCTTCGATTGGAACCAACGTGACTGACAACGGCTCGATCAGCGTCGAGGTCGTCCGGGGCGAGATGCAGCCGTGGACCGACTGTTCGGGCGGCCGGGCACCGGCCGGTGGACCGGTGCTCACCGCGCTGCTCGCCGACCTGCTGCCACGCTCGTCGCGGGCGCTGGTGGTCGGCCCGCACGGCAGCGATGTCGTCGACGCGGTCGCCGCGCGCAGCGCCCACACCACCGTGCTGGTCCGCTCGGTGAGCGACGCGCAGGCGCTGCGCGCGGCGACGCCCAGCGCCGACGTCACGATTGTCGCCGGCTCACTCGACGGGTTCGTCGACAGCCTGGGCGAGGGTGACGCGTTCGATCTGGTGCTCGCCGCCGACGGCCTGGACCGGGTGATGAGCACCGACTCGTCCCAGCAGGACTGGCAGCGCCGGGCGGCGGCGCTGGCCCGTACCGCCGCGGCCGGCGCGGTGATCCTCGTCGCGGTACGGAACGACTTCGCGCTGACCGAGCTGTTCGACCGGCGTCCCGGGCACGAGCGGCACGGCGACGACGAGTGGTGGCCGCTGCACGACGACCCGAGCCGTCCCACCTCCCCGGCCCAGGTGCGGGCGGCCCTCGCCACACTGGGCTTCGAGGTGTCCACGCTCTACTCGCTGATCGATGTGGCGGGCGAGGCGCACACCCTCATCGAGGCCGACGCCGCCGCCGGCACCCGGCCGGGCCACCCGGCGGCGCGCTTGGCCGTGCGGGCCGTCGACGCCGCGGCGGCCGTCGCGCCACTGCTCGCACCGCTGGCCGAGAGCGTCGACGCGGCGGCCCGCGCCGGTCAGCTCGGGGCCGTGACGCCGGGCTGGCTCGCGGTGTGCGGACCGGTGGCCGCGCGTACCGTCTACGCCCGGAACGGGGCAGCGTCCTCGGTGCTCACCGCCAACCTGCACGACGGCCGCTGGCAGCTGGCAGACCGTGCTGGCGACAGCGGCCGGTCGGGCGATCTGATCGCCGTCGCCGGGACCGCCGAGGTGCCGGACACCGAGTCGGTGGAGCGTCTGCTGCTGCGGGCCGCTGCCGCCGAGGACGTCCCGGAGTTCCGCCGGATCGCCGGGCGGCTGGGCGACTGGGCGCGCAAGCACGACGCCGCGACCGGCCTCGGCGTCATCCGACTGGACGACACCGGCGTCGACGGTGACACCTTCGCCAGGGGCGTGCTGGCCTGGCGGACCGCTGCGGACAGCAGCGCCGTGGAACTGCTGTCGGCCGCCTGGCACCGCTTCCACGACCGGCTGGTCGGCGGCCACCACCGGCACCCGTGGCCGCCGTGGATGACCGAGCAGGACCTGGTCCGCACCTGGCTGGGGATGAGCGGCGAGGAGTCGACCACCGAGGTGCTCGACCGGGGCCGGCAGCTCGCCGACCAGGTTGCCGCCGTGGCGGATGTCCGTCGCACCGATGCCGGGCAGGATCTGCGTACGTCGATCGCCGACGCCGAGGCCGCGAAGACCCGCGCGGCGGAGCTGGCCGGGCACGTCTTCGGCCTGGAACGCACCCTGAAGTTCCGCGACCAGCAGCTGAAGGTGCGGGAGAACCGGCTGCGCGCGCTGCGCACCGAGTTGCGCAGCATCAAGGGTTCGCGAGCCGCGCAGGTGGCCGAGGTGATCCGCAAGGTGGCCGTCATCCGGGATCCGAAGCGGGTCGCCAGGGCGGTCAAGCGCCGCCTGCCCGGCAGCTGATCGGAGCCGTCCCCGCTGTGCCGGGAAGGCTATCGGTCGGTTCCGTGTCGGCGCGGCCCGGTTTCCGCCGTAATGGCCACTGTGGACGGTGCGGCGGCGAGGGTGGTGTGCAGGGCGCGCATGGAGCGGATGGCCGAGCGGATCTCCTGGAGGTAGCGGCCGGGGGTGAGGGTGGGCTCCGGCAGCCGGGTCACGTCGGGCAGCGCGGGGTCGACGCCGACCGTGTTGATCTCGCAGCCGTACGGCACGGCGAGGGTGCGCAGCGCGTCGCAGTGCTGGAACGGCACGTAGATCGGCGCGGTGACCAGCAGGACCGGCTCGCCCGGGGCGAGTTGGGCGTGCCCGGCCCAGAACCGTTGGGTGTCGGCGGTGTGCGCGCGGCGGCGTTCGGGTTCGCTCGACGGCGCGGCCAGCACCCGCACCGGTGGGGTGCCATCGGGACGGTAGGTCCGCGACGACCAGGAGTGGTGCGGGTGGCCGGCGTCCAGGCCGTCGTCGTCCTCCGGCACCGTCACCCCGAACGTGCTGCGTACCGCCGCGTCCAGCGTATCCACCTCGGTCTCGCCGCCGGACAGGCCGGCGGCGGCGAGGGTACGCAGTTCCACCTCGGACAGCGGTCGGTAACTGCCCAACACCGCCACCTCGCCGGTGACCTCGACGGTGCGGAGCAGGTGTGCCGCGTACGCCACCCGGCGCAGGCAGGCGTGGGCCAGGCCGCCCAGCACCACCAGGTGCGCGTACCGGGTGCGGGCCGGCGGCTGTGGCCGGACCAGGCCGAGCGTGCTCGCGGCGGCATGGACCTGGGCGGCGGTGACCGGGTCGAGGTCGGGTTCCCGGGCCTCGGGCCGCTCCCGGCCGGCCCGGAAGTCCCAGTGTCTGGCGGAGAACTCGTCCAGTCCGGCGAGCACCGTGGCGAGGTCGCCGGCCGGCCACCGGCCACCGAAGCGCGCCACCAGTTCGCGAAGCGGGGCGCTGCCGATCCAGCCGGCGATGCCGTCGGCGATCATCGTGCCGGTCGTGCCGGTGGCGCTGCCCGGTGCGGTGTGCGGCAGCGGCACGATCGCGCCGGCGGGAGCGGGCGACGTGGCGTTCGGCGGTGCCACGGCGGTGCCGGGTGACGTGGGGTTCGGCGGTGCCACGGCCGGGCCGAGGGGCCCGGGCGGTGGGGCGGGACGCTCGGGCACGGCTCGGATCGTACCGGCCCGCCGGTCCGGCCCGGGCCGGATCGTTGGCGCGTCGCCGGGTCGGATGACGAAGGCGCAGGTCGAAGGCCAGTGGCGCCACCGGAAGCGCGGCCAGGTCGCGTACCGGCGACGAAAGGCGTTGACGCTCTGTCAATGGGCGCGGGCCACTGCGCGACACGTTGGCACTTGTCCGGGCAGCGACGGTGGTGAAAGCGTGCGGGTACTGCGAACCGAAGGGTGCGACGATGACCTCCGACGACCTGCTGGCCCGGCACCGGGCCGTGCTCCCGTCCTGGATGCCGCTCTACTACGCCGAGCCGATCGAACTCGTCTCCGGCGAAGGCCGTCGGGTCACCGACGCGCAGGGCCGCACCTACCTGGACTTCTTCGGTGGAGTGCTGACCAACATGATCGGCTACGACATCGCCGAGATCCGGGAGGCGGTGCAACGGCAGCTGGCCACCGGGATCGTGCACACCTCGACGCTCTACCTGATCCGCCAGCAGGTCGAGCTGGCCGAGAAGGTGGCCCGGCTCTCCGGCATCCCGGACGCCCGGGTCTTCTTCACCAACTCCGGCACCGAGGCCAACGAGGCCGCGCTGCTGGTGGCCACCAACTACCGCCGCTCGCACCAGATCCTGGCCGTACGCAACAGCTACCACGGCCGGTCGTACGCGGCGATGGGCATCACCGGACACCGCAGCTGGTCGGCGAGCGCGCTCAACCCGCTCCAGGTGGCCTGGCTGCACTCCGGCGAGCGGCTCCGCGGCCTGCTCGCCCGGCTCGGCGCCGACGAGCAGGTCGACGCGGCGGTGGAGGACCTGCGCGAGGTGCTCGCCACCCAGACCGCCGGTGACGTGGCCTGCCTGATCGCCGAGCCGATCCAGGGCGTCGGCGGCTTCGTGCACGCCCCCGACGGCCTCTTCGCCGCCTGGAAGAAGGTGCTCGACGAGTCGGGCATCCTGTTCATCTCCGACGAGGTGCAGACCGGCTGGGGGCGTACCGGGGAGCACTTCTGGGGCTACCAGGCGCACGGCGTCACGCCGGACCTGCTCACCTTCGCCAAGGGCATCGGCAACGGGTTCGCCCTGGCCGGCGTGGTCGGTCGGGCCGACGTGCTGGAATCGGTGCCGGCGATCAGCTTCTCGACTTTCGGCGGCAACCCGATCTCCACCGCCGCCGGCAACGCGGTCCTGGACTACCTGCTCGACCACGACCTGCAGGCGAACGCGGCCCGCACCGGCGCGATCCTCGCCGACGGCCTGCGCGCCGCCGTGGGCGGCCTCGACTGCGTCGCCGAGGTACGCGGCAAGGGCCTGATGCTCGGCGTCGAGTTCGTCCGGCCGGGCACCGCCGAGCCGGACCCGGCGCTGGCCGCCCGCGTCTTCGAGGCGTGCAAGGCCGGTGGCCTGCTCGTCGGCAAGGGCGGGCTGTACGGCAACGTGCTGCGGATGGGCCCGCCGCTGACCCTGACCGAGGAGGAGGCCCGCGAGGGCCTGGCCATCCTGGTCGAGGCGATCCGCTCCGCCGCCGCCGAGGCGATGCCCGCATGAACCTCATCGGACACTTCGTCGACGGCAAGCGGGTCGGCGGCACCTCGTCCCGGCGGGGGGACGTCTTCGACCCGGCCACCGGCCGGCGTACCGGCGAGGTGGAGCTGGCCTCCGCCGCGGACGTCGCGGCGGCGGTGGAGGCCGCCGAGCGCGCCGCTCGCAGCTGGCGGGACGCGTCGCTGGCGAAGCGGACGGCCGTGCTGTTCGCCTTCCGCGAGCTGGTGCACGCCCGCCGCGACCAGCTCGCCGAGCTGATCACCGCCGAGCACGGCAAGGTGCTCGCTGACGCCGCCGGCGAGGTGCAGCGCGGCCTGGAGGTCATCGAGTACGCCTGCGGCATCCCGTCGGCGCTGCGCGGCGGCTTCAGCGAGAACGTCTCCACCGAGGTCGACTCGTACAGTCTGCGGCAGCCGCTCGGGGTGGTCGCGGTGATCAGCCCGTTCAACTTCCCGGTGATGGTGCCGCTCTGGTTCGTCCCGGTGGCGGTGGCCGCCGGCAACGCCGTGGTGCTGAAGCCGAGCGAGAAGGACCCGAGCGCGGCGCTGCTGCTGGCCGAGTTGTTCGCCGAGGCGGGCCTGCCCGACGGGGTGCTGAACGTGGTCAACGGCGACAAGGAGGCGGTCGACGCGCTGCTGGACCATCCGGCGGTCAAGGCGGTGTCGTTCGTCGGCTCCACCCCGGTCGCCCGGTACGTCTACCAGCGCGGCACGGCGGCCGGCAAGCGGGTGCAGGCGCTCGGCGGGGCGAAGAACCACATGGTGGTGCTGCCCGACGCCGACCTGGACCTGGCCGCCGACGCGGCGGTGAACGCCGGGTTCGGCTCGGCGGGGGAGCGGTGCATGGCGATCTCGGCGCTGGTCGCCGTCGAGCCGGTCGCCGACGAACTGGTGGCCCGGATCGCGCAGCGGATGGCCGGGTTGCGTACCGGCGACGGGCGGCGCGGCTGCGACATGGGCCCGCTGGTCACCGCGGCGCACGCGGCGCGGGTGCGCGGGTACGTCGAGGCCGGGGTGCTGGCCGGCGCGGTGCCGGTGGTCGACGGGCGCGAGGTCGACCCCGACGGCGACCCGGACGGCTTCTGGCTCGGCCCGACCCTGTTCGACCACGTCACCCCGGAGATGTCGATCTACACGGACGAGATCTTCGGGCCGGTGCTCTCGGTGCTCCGGGTCGGCTCGTACGACGAGGCCGTGGCACTGGTCAACGCCAGTCCGTACGGCAACGGCACGGCGATCTTCACCAACGACGGTGGCGCCGCCCGGCGCTACCAGCACGAGGTGGAGGTCGGCATGGTCGGCATCAACGTGCCGATCCCGGTCCCGATGGCGTACTACTCGTTCGGCGGCTGGAAGTCGTCGCTCTTCGGCGACCTGCACGCGCACGGCGCCGAAGGGGTCGCGTTCTTCACCCGGGGCAAGGTGGTCACCAGCCGGTGGCTGGATCCGCGCCACGGCGGGGTCAACCTCGGGTTCCCCACCCAGACCTGAGCAGACGCAGGGTGCCCGCCCCGGCCAGGTACGCCACCAGCGCGGCGGCGGGCAGCCCGAGCGGCTCGGGTGCGGTCTTCGCGGTCGCGCTGTTGGCCGCCATGGCGTACACGATGGCGGCGAAACCGGCGACGGTCAGCACGCTGCGGGCGTTCGCCCACCGGCCGGCCGGCCGCCCGCCCTGATGTGCCGCGACACGGCGCCCGCGCTTCTGGTCACTGAGCTGTGCCACTTCGACGCGCTCGCCGCCGCGGTCCCGGACGTGCC